>JALYXS010000539.1 GCA_030946965.1 Acidobacteriota bacterium | reverse complement strand
CTAAATTTATGTACAACGCGAAGAGCTACTCTACCGCCAGCGCCACGTCGCCACTGGCCTTGGGACCATTGTGCGTCGGGATCCGGTGCACGGAGAATCCGACCTTCCGGTAGCGTTTCCCGCCGGAGCCGTCTACCGCAATGCCCTCGGGCACGTGAACACGCTGCTCGGCGGCAGTTTAGTGGTGGAAATTACGCCGAATGTTGTGAAGCGGTATCAAGCCGACCGCCTGAATGAGAAAGCCGGCCCGAAGACCATCAACGATGAGGTGCAGTTGTTAATCCGGCTGTGCGGCGAGGCAGGGTGCTCTAATTCGCGCAGCCCTACGCCGCGATAAGGCGCTGAAGTTGCCGTTGCCTCCCTCGCCCGGCCGCCCGTACAGCACGCAGGAAAAGGCGCGGATGCTGGAGGAGGCGCTGAAGTTGCGAACACCGCAGATGCATGCAGCCCTCGCGTTGGATTTGAACACAGGTCTCCGCGATAAGGAATTGCGCGAGATCCGGTGGGAGCAGATTGACTTGATTCACAAGAAGGCGCTCGCGGTGCGCAAGTCGAAAACCGAAGCGGGCACCGGGCGTGTGATCCCGCTTAACGAAACGGCCATGGCCGCGATGGACGCGCACGCGGCTTGGTACAGCCGGCGATTCGGGGAGTGTAGGAAATTCCATGTTCGAGCAGCGGATGTGGAGGCCTTGCAGTGGGAGGCTTTCCTGCTTTCGCTGGCCGAGGTGTTTTACCGGCAAACCTTCCGGGTGACGGACGTTGTCGCCCGCCTAAATGGTTGAAGCTTAGAGGTGCCTACGCCAGAGGCTAAGCGTTTGAGGGATCCCCATCGCGCCCACGAACGACGAATCTGGCGCTCCTGCCCCTTTTGCTCCCGTCCCTTTTTATGTCCCGACAAAAATCCTTCGCGGATTGTTCTAAGAAAAACATGTGGAATGGATTTAAAAGGTATAAAGTTTCTGTCAGTATAGAGTTTTCGATATAGAATTTTCTTGACATCCGCAGAGATGGGTAATAGAATTCTGGGGATTTGTTAATCGCAGGGCACGTTTCAAGGCCCGATTTGAATCTCCAACAAGCGGGTTCATAACCCCATCCAGGAGTTGCCATGACGCACAGATTGTCGACGTCGATCATTCCGTTGTTCTTGCTCGTTCTCACTGCCATGGCTCAGGACTATCGAGGCCGAATCGAAGGCATCGTCACCGATGAAACCAAGTCGGTGATCGCCGGTGCTTCAGTCACGCTGCTGAACGTTAACACGGGAATTAAGACGGTCCGCAAGACGAGCGATACCGGCCTGTACCTGTTCGATCTTGTCGATCCGGGCACCTACTCGGTCACGATCGAAGAAGCCGGATTCGGCGCATTCGTCCAGGAAAAAATTGTAATGCAAACGCGCGGCGACGTAACGGTGAACGCCATGTTGACACCCGGCGCCGTCCGCCAAAATATCACCGTGAACGAAACCCCCGCGGACGTGCAATTCAATTCCAGCAATAAAGATCTTACGATCGATTCGAAAATGGCGACGGAAATTCCGCGTTTCGATCGCAATCCGTTCAAGCTGACCTTGATCGCTCCCTCGGCGGTGAATACGCGTGGAGAAATGCAGCCGTATCACTCCTGGTCCGCGAACAGCGTGGATCTCGGCGGCGGCACGAACCTGAAGAACGACCTCCAAGTGGACGGCATGCCCGTCGGGATGGGCCAAAAGAATAGCACGCCGCCGAACACTGATGCCGTTCAGGAAGTGATCGTCTCCACTAACAGCGTGGATGCCGAATCCGGCCACAGCGCCGGCGGGCTGATCACAATGACTACTAAGTCCGGCACCAATGAATGGCATGGCAATACGTTCTACCTGGGACGGTATCCCTGGCTGAATGCCGCCGCCGACCGGACAAGGAACAGCTTCAATGCGCAGCGTCAGCACATGATGGGCGGCACGCTCGGCAATCCCATCATCAAGAACAAGCTTTTCAACTTCTTTTCGATGGAATATTGGAAAGTTGGTTATCCGAACAGCTATGCCCGAACCGTTCCGACCGCTGCGGAGGCCGCGGGGGACTTCTCGCATTCGCTCAACATCGACGGCACTGTGCGCACGATCTACGATCCGTTTTCGACCCAATTCAATCCCACCACCGGCATCGTCTCGCGAACGGCATTTCCCGGCAACATCATTCCGGCGAGCCGTTTCGATCCGCTGTCCGCGTCGTTGATCAAGCAGTTCTGGGCTCCCAACAATCCTGGCGACAATATCACGGGCGTCAATAACTTCCGGAAAGGTTTTATCGAGCGGTACGGCTATTACAACTTCTCCGACCGCGTCGATTACAACATCAATGACAAGTGGAAGGTGTTTGGGCGCGTGGCGCGATACAACACGACCGACCTCGCCGGTAATCCCACGCCTAACAATTCCGATTTGTACGTGCCCACGGGCACTTCGCGAGCGGCCACCAACATCGGCGGCGATGCCGTCTGGACCGTGAGCCCGCGTACCGTGGTCGATTTCCACGGTGACTGGCATAAGCTGATCGACGCCTATATTTCCCAGGATTTAGGCAAAGACGGGTGGTCCAAGATCTGGCCCGGCAACCAGTGGTACACACCCTATCAGGACGCCTCGGTGGGCGTGCCCGTTTATTTTCCGAATATGAATATCGGCGGCCAGGGTTTCGGCGGAGGCGGCTTCTACTGGAACCAAAAACCGGCCGGAGAGGCTTCGAACGCCAAGATCGCGCAACAGCGGGGATCGCATTACCTGAAGGCCGGCTTTGAGCAGCGGCGCAGCTTTGGCCTCTCCTACGTGTCGAGCACCTCGAACTTCTTTTTCCCGGCAGCCGTCACCGCTGAAACTTTCAA
>JALYXS010000507.1 GCA_030946965.1 Acidobacteriota bacterium | reverse complement strand
GCTCGAATTGCGCGCTCGCAGCCAGACCACGAGTGCGTTGAAAGCGCTGCTGGGGCTCGCGCCGAAGACCGCTCGCCGCATCGGGGCTTCCGGCGAACAAGACGTTCCGCTCGATCGCGTACACATCGGCGACAAACTCCGCGTTCGTCCCGGCGAGAAAGTGCCTGTCGACGGCACGGTTATCGAGGGGACCAGTGCGGTGGATGAATCGATGGTAACTGGCGAATCGATCCCTGTCGAAAAGCAGGTCCGGAGCAAAGTTACCGGAGGCACCATCAATGGCGCCGGTGGATTCGTTATGACGGCCGAGCGCGTGGGGAGCGAAACATTGCTTTCCCAGATCGTTCGCATGGTGAGCGAAGCACAACGAACGCGCGCTCCCATCCAGCGATTGGCCGATGTGGTGGCTTCCTTCTTCGTGCCGGTGGTAATTGCGATTTCAGTATTGACGTTTGCTGTTTGGGCAATCTATGGACCCGAGCCGCGGATGGCGCACGCACTGGTGAACGCGATTGCGGTGTTGATCATCGCGTGCCCGTGCGCGCTGGGCTTGGCGACGCCAATGTCGATCATGGCCGGCGCGGGGCGCGGCGCATCTGCCGGCGTTCTCATTCGGAATGCCGAAGCGCTTCAAATCTTGGAGAAAGTGGACACGCTCGTCGTCGATAAGACGGGAACGTTGACCGAAGGAAAGCCGCGTCTCATGTCGGTCGTCGCGATGCCCGCTCAGGACGAATCGGAACTACTGCGGTTGGTGGCGAGTCTCGAACAGGGGAGCGAACACCCGCTCGCCACGTCCTTGGTCAATGCCGCCAAGGAACGCGGACTACCGCTGTCAAGAGTGGAAGGATTTCGATCTGAAACCGGCAAAGGCGTGATGGGAAAAGTGGATGGGCACGCGCTGCTGGTTGGAAACTCGCCGCCGCCGGATGGCTTGTTGACAGCCCAGGCGGAAGCTTTGCGGCAGGAAGGCCAGACCGTCATGTTCGCATCGATTGACGGCCGCGCGGCGGGGCTTTTCGGCGTTGCGGATCCGATTAAGGCATCTAGTCTTGAGGCGATCAAGCTGCTTCATGCCGAGGGTATTCGCATCGTGATGATCACGGGAGATAATCGGACGACCGCGCAAGCCGTCGCGCGCAAGCTTGGGATCGACGAGGTCGAAGCCGAAGTACTTCCCAGCGCAAAGAGCCAAGCCATCGAACGGTTTCAGAAACAAGGCCGCGTGGTGGCCATGGCAGGCGATGGCGTGAATGACGCGCCGGCGCTTGCGCAAGCGCAGGTCGGGATCGCGATGGGAACCGGAACGGATGTCGCAATCGAAAGTGCGGGCGTTATTTTAGTGATTGGCGATTTGCGAGGGATCGCGCGCGCGCGCCGGCTGAGCCGCGGGACGATGCGCAACATCCGCCAGAATCTGTTCTTCGCGTTCGGATACAACACGCTTGGGATTCCGGTTGCCGCCGGTTTGCTCTATCCGTTCTTTGGGATTCTTTTGAGCCCGATGATCGCCAGCGCGGCAATGACGTTCAGTTCCGTCTCGGTAATCGCGAACGCATTGCGGCTGCGAAAGCTGGAGCTTTAGGCATGAAGCCCGATGTTAAAACGACGAATTTAATACGCCTCCGCCGTATTGAGGGGCAGATTCGCGGCTTGCAAAGGATGGTCGAAGACGATCGTTACTGCGCGGACATCATGATCCAGATTTCTTCGGTGCAGCAGGCTTTGCGCGGCGTGGGGCGCGTACTGATGCGCAATCATCTGCAGCATTGCGTAACCCAGGCGGTCACGAAGGGCTCCCCGGCAAAAGCCGAAGCAGTTTATGACGAGCTTATGGAACTTATCTTCAAGCATTCGCGGTAATAAAAAAATTACCCCTTGACATCTTTCACTATTAGTACTAAATAATTAGTATGCGGTTGCGGAGCACCACTCTTACTCCCCAGGAACTCGAAATCATGAAGGTAATTTGGCGGTTGAAATCCGTTACCGTGAGGGACGTGTATGAAGTGCTGCTCGAAACGCGCAAAGTGGCGTACACCACCGTCATGACGATGATGAAAATTCTGGAACGGAAGAAATATCTGAAAAAAAGTAGCGCGGAGCGAGCGTTCCTGTATGTGGCGGCCCGGCCGCAGCGCCACGTCGTCGGCGCGATGGTGCAGGAGTTCGTCGACCGTGTATTCAACGGCGCGGCGCAGCCTCTTCTGCTGCATCTGATAGAAGACCAGAAGCTGTCGCCCAAGGATCTCGAGGAGATCGCGCGAGTGGTGCGGAAATCGAAATGAACCTATTCCCGTATAGCGCGCAAATAGCGGTAATGGCGGTTGCGGGGGCGCTGCTCCCGCTGTTGTTCCGGGTCCGGCTCCCGCGCGCGATGCTCGTCTATTGGCAGGGCCTGCTCGCCGCGTGCGTCCTGATGCCATTGATTGAAACGCACAAATCCGAACCCGGCGGATTCGCCCGTTTCTCCGCGACCGCAGCGGCCGTCGTCTCGCCCCATTCGGGTTTCGTTCAGGACATTTTGCCAGTGCTGATTTATGGTGGCGCGGCCTTGCGTCTGGCGTGGCTCGGCGTGGGATTGTGGAAGCTAAACCGCATCCGCAAAAACGCCCAGCGGCTCGACTTGGCTCCATCGTGCATCGTTGAAATCGAGCGGCGCTTAATCATTCACGCCGAAGTCTACGTTACGGATGAAGTTGCCGGTCCCGCAAGTTTTGGGAACAAGGTTGTTTTTCCCAAGTCCTGGCTCCGCCTTGATCCCGCGAGCCGGCGCGCAATCGCCTGCCACGAGTTGCTGCATCTCGCCCGGCGCGATTGGCCGTTCCACCTTATCGAGGAAATTACGCGCGCGGTGTTCTGGTTCCACCCCGCCGTGTGGTGGCTGGTAAACCGCATCAGGCTGACCCGCGAGCAAGTGATCGATCGCGAAGTATTGCGCCTGGAGGTTCCGCGGGACACCTACATGCAGGCTCTGCTCACGTCCGCTCGCTCGAACTGGAGTCCCGCGCCTTGTTTCTCAAGCAAGCATCAACTGGTGCGCCGTCTGGAAAGTATCGTTCACGAGGTAAGCATGGAGGTAACTATGTCGAAACGCCGAATAGTATTTGCAACTTTTGGAATCGCGATCGGTCTGGCGGCGGCCGGACACTTCGCGGTATGGTCCTTTCCGCTGCAATCGTCGAGTGGAAGAGTTTACAAGATGGCCGAGGGCATCACGCCACCGAAAGTGGTTTATAAAGTCGATCCCGCCTACACGGAAGATGCTCGCGACGCCAAGATTCAGGGCACTGTCTCACTAACCGTCGAAATTACGCCAGAAGGATCGGCCCAAAATGTTCAGGTTATACGAGGCATTGATTTGGGACTCGATACCAATGCCGTGTCGGCGGTGCAGCAATGGCGCTTTCAGCCAGGGATGAAAGACGGACAAGCGGTGACCGTCGCCGCCACCATAGAGGTCAATTTCCGCCTCAAATAGCGGCCAGGTTTACACTAGATCTCATGCCTGGACTCACGTGGGATCATACCGAAAACATCGCGCTCGCTCTTTTCGAAAAGCATCCCGAAGTCGATCCTGTTCACATCCGCTACACCGATCTTCATAAGTGGATAAACGAACTGGAAGACTTCGGGGACGATCCCACTAAATCGACGGAAGGGAAACTTGAAGCCATTCAGATGGCCTGGGTCGAGGAGTATCGGGAGGAACACGGCTAGCCCGGTGTGCTACCATGGACGTTTCGCCAGTAGAAACCCACGTAGGATAATCACGCAGGACAATCATGCCGAAATTAAAGACACACAAAGGTGCGGCCAAACGGTTCAAGAAAACCGGAACGGGCAAGATCGTGCGCGGTCATGCTTTCAGCCGTCACATCTTGACCTCGAAGGGTCGCAAACGCAAGAACAAGCTGCACACGCAGGTGGTCGCCGATTCGACCGATCAAGCGAAACTGAAAAGAATGCTCCCCTACTAGCTTCCAAACCGGAAGCTACGTGCGTGAACGGCGCTTCGCACGTGCCCTTTCACCTATTCAAATAAACCGCAGGAGGTTAAAACGTGCCTAGAGCAAAAAGAGGTACCAACCGCAGAGATTCGCGGCATAAAACGTTAGAACGGGCATCGGGTTTCTTTCTCACCAAGAGCAAACTGCATCGCGCGGCGCAGGAAGCTGTTGAGCGAGCCCTAAAGTTCGCTTACACCGGTCGAAAACGCAAGAAGCGCGATTTCCGCCGATTGTGGATCGTGCGGATCGGCGCGGCTTGCCGGGAAGCTGGAATTCCTTATAGCAAATTCATGCACGGCTTGAAACTTGCCGGTATCGAACTTGATCGCAAAGTTCTTGCGGAAGTGGCGATGGCCGATGGCGCAAGCTTCGCGCTCATCATCGACCAAGCGAAAGCCGCCCTTCAAAACGCGCCGTCGACGCCGGAGGCGACCGCGAGCTGATGGCGATTCTCGATCAGGAAACGGATTCCCTTAGCGGCCTGGAAGAGCGTATCCACAAGGCCGTCCAATTGGTTCAGCGTCTGCGGCAGGAAAGAGATGCGGCCGTGAAAGACGCGGCGGAAGCTCACGCCCACTCGGACAAGCTTTCGCAAGAACTCGATTCACTTCGCGCCGAACGCAAGAACGTTCGCGTTCGGATTGAAAAACTGCTTGGCCACATCGATCAACTCGGGGCTTCGTAGGATGCGGCCGATCTAAGACGTTCAGCATGGACTCAGCCGGGAAACAACCCGTCCGCGTCACCATACTCAATCAGCCTTACTCACTATTGGCGCAAGGCGATCCGCGTGAAGTGGAAGAAGTCGCCCGCAGTGTCGATGAATTGATGAACTCCATCGCGGCTAAATCCAGAACGGCCGATTCCTCGCGAATCGCGGTAATGGCCTGTTTGCATCTAGCCGACCGGCTGCGTAACCTGGAACGCGATCTCACGGCGCTGCAGGCCCGCGTGGATCGCCAATCCGAAAAATTCGCCGAGATGCTGGAACACGCTCTCGATCAGACGTCCAAAGGCGCTACGGAGCTGGAACCGGATCCGAATCGGTAACGGACGCAACCTTGGGCGCCGCATGCGGCAAAGTTACGCGTTCCGCCATGGCATACTTCAACTCTTCTATTCCCTGTCCCGTCGCGCTCGATATCTCAAAAAAACCCAATTGTTTTTCTCTCGCCATTTCTCTTAATTGCGCGATTCGCGCAGGTTCCTGAGCCGCGTCAACCTTACTGGCAACCACCAGCATCGGCTTGCGCGGAAGATCTTCGTTGAAACTCGCCAGTTCCGTCATGATCGTCTCGAAGTCATGCACCGGGTCGCGGCCAGTCTCCGACATATCGACCA
>JALYXS010000500.1 GCA_030946965.1 Acidobacteriota bacterium | reverse complement strand
TTAAGCCGCGGCAGAGGCTGCTTCCCGATGGCCGCGGTTCCATAATCAGGGCCGGCGAGACGATCGGGAGGCATGCGCGGCTCGGGGCAGATCCACTTCGGGTACTGCCGCTGCTACTGCGGGTGGCATCGTAACCGACGTGTCGATCATCTGCACCATGGCGTATGCGGGCATGTCTTCAGCTTCCTTCGTAAATGCCAAGCAGGATAGTCCACTGTCGTAATCCACGCGAAGCAGATCGCCTCCATGTACTTGGTCGGAAGCGATCAAGTTGGAGATCGGATGCACTAAAGCGCGGTCGATTGCCCGCTTGAGATGCCGCGCGCCGTATTTCATATCAGTGCCTTCGCGCAGCAAAAACTCCTTTGCCGCCTTCGTTACGTTGAACACGAATGGAGTGGTGGTCGTTGAATTGAAGATCCGCTGTTGCAGGATATTTAATTCGATATTCAGAATCTTTTCCAGTTCCGGCGCGCCTAACGGTCGGAACACAATCACTTTGTCGATTCGGTTCATGAACTCGGGAGTAAACTTCTTCCGTGCCGCTTCCACGCCGGCACGCGAAATCTTGGCGGTCAGAGTCGCATCCACTTGGCCGTCCCGCTGGCGGCGTTCCACTTCGGATGTGGCAAATCCCAAATTGGGTCTTAGAATGGAACCCATTTCGGAGGCGCCCAGATTGCTCGTCATGAAGATCATTGCCCGGGAAAAGTCTACGCGGCGATTGTCGCCCAACGTTAAAGTCGCTTTATCCAGAATCCCGAGGAGGAGATTCCAAAGAGAATCGCTCGCCTTCTCGATCTCGTCGAACAACACAAAACTGACTTTGAATTTATCGGTGTGAAATTGGTTCAACACTTCCTGGCTTAATAACGGATGCGTCTCGCGATGCCCTAAATAGCCGGGGGGCGAACCAATCAGCTTGGCAATTTCGTGGCTATGCTGGAACTCGGCGCAATCGATCTTTATCACGGCCCGCATGTCGCCCAGCATGGATTCAGCGGTTGCTTCCACCAATCGGGTTTTGCCCGAGCCGGTCGGCCCAAGAAACAAAAAGTTTCCTATTGGACGGCCAGGACTGGTCATACCCGCCAAAAAAGTCTGGTAGATGTTGACGATCTGAGCGATCGCTTCTTCCTGCCCAACGATCCGCTTATGCAAATCGGTATTAAGCTTTTCGGCTTCATGCCCTGTCTGCAAGGGATCTAAACGTTTATTCATGCGAAGCATTTTAGCTTTCTCCCACCGATCCATTGGCGCCCACATCTATCTCTACCTTCCTTATATGCAACTCACGTACCAATTGGCCGATACTTTGGCTTACGATTATTTTTGCGGCTTGGATGGCCGGATTTCCACGCGGCTGATGAGCGTCCGTTGGGGCATTCGCACCAGCGCGGCCACCACTTCGGCGATATCTTCAGGCGCAATCTTCCAGTCCGCGCGCTTGCCTCCAGTGCCGAAATCGGTATCGACACTCCCCGGCATGATAGTGCTCACGCGCACGTCATCGTTGCGGTGGTCGAGCATCATTGCCTCCGCGAACCCATTCAAGCCGAACTTCGATGCGTTATAGCCGGCTCCTCCGGCAAACGGATTTTTTCCGGCAAGGCTGCCGATGTTAATTACGTACCCGCCCTTGCCCCCTTTCTGGAAACGCGGCAAAGCTTCATGGCAGCAGTAATAAACGCCGGTGAGATTGAGATCGATCATGCGGCGCCACTCTTCGGGCGTCAGTTCGGCCACGCTGCGAAAGATGCCCACGCCCGCGTTGTTGATTAGAATGTCCAGTTCTCCAAATTGCTCGTCCACTTTGGCGAAAAAGTTACGGACATCCTCGAGACGAGACACGTCCGCTTGTTCGCCCATGATTTGGCCGCCTGGATTGCTCGACATCTCTTTCACCGCGCGCGCGACGCTATCCGCGGCGCGGCCGCAGATCGCCACGCGCGCTCCTTCTTGAAGCAAGCGCTCGGCGATGGCGCGCCCAATCCCGCGCGTGCCTCCCGTGACCATCGCAACTTGTCCCGACAAAAATCGTTCGGAGAGATTTCCAGTCATAAATGCTCCTGCTTTGTCTTAACACGCGGCGAGCGTCTCGCCATACTGCAAAAGTACTGTGCATTAACGGAATGCATGGACACCGTCAGCGCCCTGTCTTAACATTGGAAGACAATGAGTTCCGGCGCTTGGGAGACGCAATGGCGGGAGATCTTCGAACGCCACTCCGCGAATCTGCTTACGGAACTTTCCGGGCATTTCGACGCGTCCCTCCGCGCCGCCACGGCGCATGGAGAGAAGAGTAGCCGAACGGCGGCGCGGCGGGAAATTGCCGAAAATCTGAACCAAGCCATAAGGCGTTTGCGTCAGACCTCCACTCAGCAGGATGCGTTTTCGCTGTTAGCGGATGCGACATCTTTTTATTGCAGGCGCGCGGCGGTCTTCACTTTGCACGCGGATTCGGCGGATTCGTGTACGCTCGCGGCTTCGCCCAATCGGACTTCCATATCGACTTGGCCGGCGCGGCGGCCTTCCGGTCGGCCGTTGAATCGAAAGACCCAGTGGTTGCGGCTGCCAGCGCGAGTGAGATTTCAAAGACGCTTTTCGACGCGCTGGGCGAAGGCGCGAGCGAATCGGTGTATCTGTTTCCCTTGATCGTGCGTCAAGCGGTTTTGGGGTTGCTCTTTGTTGCGGGCGAAGTTCTGCCGGCGCCCTTGGAGTTGTTGAGCGAAGCGGCAGCCCTGCGGTGCGAAGCTTTGACGGCTGTTCAGCCGGCCGTTCAACCACGGGGCGATCTGGTCCAGTTGGAAGGACCCGCGGAAACGCGCAAAAGTACTGCATGGAACCAGCTTTCGCCCGAGAATCAAGCCCTGCACTTGCGGGCGCAACGGAAGGCGCGAGTCAAGGTCGCGGAACTGCGTTTGTACCGCGCGGATGCCGTTCGGGATGGGAGGGAACGCGGCGAGCTATACCGGGCGCTCCGTCCCGAAATCGACGCCGCCCGCGCTGAATTTCTCAGGGATTTCATCGGGGTTTCGCCCACAATGGTCGATTATCTCCATCTGGAGTTGCTGCGCAGCCTAACGCATGAAGACGATCGGTTGTTTGGCCCGGATTATCCCGGGCCGCTGGCTTAGCCGCGAAGGTTGCCCCGGGTGGAGACGGCCGGCAAAGAAATAGGGTGGTTCTGTCGCCGCTGAGCCGCCCGCGGCGCAACCCTGACTTTGTAATTCCGGTACTCGATGGTCAGCTCTGTTTGACCGAGCAGAAAGCTGTCGCACACGGCATGGCTTCGGGTCGCCAACGAAAACCCCTCGATCTGTTCATAGTCGCGCGTGATCGTCGGGTGTCCCGCGAAGATCGACGGGCTCGCCGCCGGTTTACCTTCGATTCGGACAAGAGAGTAATCCTTGGCGTCTACCCACGCACGGCCTTTTAAGAGATGAGTATCTTTCAAGCGCGGGACAAGTTCAAGCACCTTGCAGTCGCGTCCATTTATCGCCTCCTCGCCAATCAGCCGCATCTTGTAATTCGCCGAAGTGACAAGAGCCCGTTGCCGAGTGGCGCCGCGACTCATTTCGGCCTCCTCCGCCAGGAGTCTATCCAACACGCGAGTTTGGAGAATGGAAGACCCGCTTCGGGAGACTACCGAGTAGGATTTCCCGGAGACGGGTAGATAGTTTGCCTCGACCGTCATCGAGGCGGCAGCTTCGAAACGACTATTGTGAACAACATAGTGTTCCGTCACGGAGTATCCGCTCAAATTCGTGTCGCGGAATAGCTCGGCTTGATCCACGCCACGAACGACATTCTCACCGTGAAATGGTTGCGGATCGGCGACAGTAACCGATGCGCACAACACGAGAAAGGCCGGCAGCATTCCGATTCTTGCGCGGCAGGTTGAATGCCTGGCTGGAAACCAGGCGGAATGCCTGCCATCCGCGGTAATGAGAGACCTTTTCAGCATCGTGCCGGCACGGCGAGTCATGATGCAGTGTGCCGCGTCAAGCTCAAACCCCACGTGTGTTCAGGATACGTTATCAAAGCCGGGCATGTACGAACCATCGCGGAAAACGGGAGATCCACGAGCGAAAATATGTCTATGCTTAGCTTTCGCGCGAGTAGTATCGTAAGAGCATGACCAAGAAGCATAAGACCGACACGGGAAAACACGACCCGGAACACGACCTAGAAAACAGCGGACACCCTGCCTCGAAGGGCGGTGAGACTCATCAACAAGCCACGGGCGACGGCGCCGTTCTTACCACGAACCAGGGTCTTCCGATCTCCGATAACCAGAACTCATTGAAAGCGGGAGGGCGCGGGCCAACGCTCCTCGAAGATTTTATTCTGCGCGAGAAAATCACCCACTTCGACCACGAACGCATTCCGGAGCGCATTGTCCACGCGAGGGGTTCGGCCGCCCACGGGTATTTTCAGCCATACAAATCGATGAAGCACGTGACCAAGGCTGCTTTCTTGTCGGACCCCAGCGTGCGGACACCAGTGTTCGTGCGATTCTCCACGGTTGCCGGCGGCGCCGGTTCGGTGGATTTGCCAAGAGATGTGCGCGGCTTCGCCGTCAAGTTTTATACCCAGCAAGGCAACTACGATCTAGTCGGCAACAATATCCCGGTTTTTTTCATTCAGGATGCAATTAAGTTCCCGGACTTGATTCACGCCGTTAAGATGGAAGCCGACCGGGGCTATCCTCAGGCCGCCACGGCCCACGACACGTTTTGGGATTTCGTGTCCCTGATGCCAGAATCGCTCCACATGATCATGTGGGCCATGTCGGACCGGACGATTCCACGGTCGTTGCGGATGATGGAAGGCTTCGGCGTGAACACGTTCCGTTTGGTGAATGAGGCCAACGAATCCAAGTTCGTCAAATTCCATTGGCGGCCCGCGCTGGGAACAAGCGCCGTAACGTGGGATGAGGCGGTCAAAATTTCCGGCGCGGATCCGGATTTCCACCGCCGCGACTTGTACGAAGCGATTGAGAAGGGCGACTACCCCGAATTTGAACTCGCGTTCCAAGTTCTGGACCAGAAGATGGCGGACGATTACCAGTTCGATATTCTCGACGCGACCAAGATTATCCCCGAAGAAATTGTCCCGCTCGAAGTAGTGGGCAAGATGGTTTTGGATCGCAATCCGGAAAATTTCTTCGCGGAGACCGAACAAGTGGCGTTTTGTCCGAGCCATGTGGTTCCGGGAATCGACTTTAGCGAAGACCCGCTGCTGCAAGGCCGCCTCTTTTCCTACATCGATACCCAGCTAAGCCGCCTGGGCACCCCCAATTTTCATCAGATTCCCATCAACGCGCCCAAGTGCCCGTTTGCCAATCTGCAACGCGACGCCAAGATGCAGATGACGGTGCCCAAGGGCCGCGCCAACTACGAACCTAACTCGATTGACCCGTCGGCGCCGCGCGAGTCGCAGGCCCGGGGGTTCGCGACTACGGCCGTACCGGTGGAAGGCACGAAGGTGCGCTTACGCGCCGAGTCTTTTGCGGATCATTACTCGCAAGCCCGGCTTTTTTACCGCTCCATGTCGCCGCATGAACAGAAGCATATGCAAAAGGCGCTCACCTTCGAGCTTGGCAAAGTGGACATTGCCGGCATTCGCCGCAAGATGCTTGGCCATCTGGATGTGATCGACCCGGACCTCGGCACGATTGTCGCTGAAGAGCTTGGCATGGCTCAGGAAGCGATTGCCGCGACGCCCGCTGTCCAGCCCGTGGATCTACCGCCCAGTCCCGCGCTCCGCATGATTGGCAAGTATCCTCCAACGTTGCAGGGGCGCAAAGTAGGTGTCCTTCTAGCGCCGGGGTTCGACGCCAAGGTGATGAAATCCCTGGTGAACGCGATCGAAGCGGAGCACGCGACTGCAGCGCTCATCGGCACCAAGGTTGGCGGCGTCCAAGACGGCGCCGGAACCAAGCACCCGGTGCAAATGGCGCTGAATGGCTCGCCATCAGTTCTCTTCGACGCAGTGGCCGTTCTTGCGGGTCCCGAGGGCGACAAGGCGCTTACGGAGAACCCGGATGGGGTCACTTTCTTGAAGGATGCTTTCCGCCACCTGAAAGCGATCGGCCTGTCTGGGGCCACAAACGTGGCCAAGAGGGCGGAGGCGGCTGGCGGGCTGGGCGTCACCGACTTCTCCGGAGCTAAGGACGGCATTTCCACGTTCATCGGCTTAGCCAAGGACGGCCGAGTCTGGGATCGCGATCCCGCTTAAGCCGGGGCAGTATGCCGGACGCACGATAACAAAGTTTGCCGCACGCCTGCACGTGCGGCAAACATGAAAGCGAAGTTACTGAGGTTGACCCGAAGAAGGATCGAGCAGAAGCTTCTCCGCATGAAGATAGTCGTTAGTGAAATCGAACATATTCATGAGGGAGCCGGCGAAAGCGTCGAAAGACCGATCGCCAACGCGGCCCAGACTCCAATTATCTTCTATGAATCGAAGCACTGACGATTGATCCGTAGTGGTGTGATCGACAAAGTTTACTTTGAGCGCGTCCGCCGGTATTGATGATTTACTCATGATAGGCGGCATCACGTGATCGTACCAGCCGTCGGAATCGTCGTAGGTGATCATCACGGCGGTATCTGGCCAGAGCGGAGAGTTCTGCAAGCGCCATGGTAGTAACGACGAACGTTTGCTCGTTCAGAGGGGACGAGGATCCCGCATGGCCATCCTGATATCCCGCCGCTTTTACAAACGTAACAGCGGGTAGACTGCCGTCGTTCAAAGCATTGTAGAAATCGCTCAGATCGTACTGATGATTTGCCTGGTCGGTTTTCCCGATCATGGCAACGGAGTCGCGAAGTAATAATCGAAAGATACGTTTTCCTGAAATATCACTACCAGGTGTTTGATCGGCGTGGCGGTAGTTTGGGCCGGCAACATATTCATTCCGGCCATGGTCAGTGCCGCGGCGATTGCCGTCTTACTCATCATGATTTTCATTTGTCTCGTTTGGACTGAAAGCGCCAACTGGTCTGTTCCTCCGAAGGCCCAGACCAACCTCACTCCTCAATTTGAACTGTTGCGTGCAGGTTCGATCTTACGAAACGCTCGTTTCAACGGGGTGAATGTTCGATGAAGCGGGCGTGAAAACGCCGGCGATCGCGCCGGTCGCGCGCCGTGCGGTGAAATAGACTGACGAGGGTGGCCAACCCCGGCGAATCTCACGTCTGCTGGAATATGAGGAGAACTGCAAGATTTCCGAATCGCATTTACTTCTGACCGGCTCGACCGGGACGATCGGGCGTCAGTGGCTACCGTTGCTGCTGGAGGCCGATGACTCCCGGCGCGTAACGGTGCTCGTTCGCGACCCCAGCCGGGCGATGAAACATGTCCGGGTTACCATGATCGCGGGCGATCTGCGGATTCCGCGCATGGGACTGGATCGAGATACCTGGAAAGTGCTCGCAAACACCGTGACGGATATTGTGCATTGCGCCGCCGATGTCCGGTTCAACCGCTCACTCGAAGACGCGCGGGCGATCAACAC
>JALYXS010000488.1 GCA_030946965.1 Acidobacteriota bacterium | reverse complement strand
TTCTTCCGCAAAACACTGACCGGCGCGAAAGAGCTTCAACCGCGCTGGAAACGTTGCGTGGCGCTTACCGACAACGAACTCGGCGAAGCTCTGGGGCAGGAATACGTAGCCAGAACGTTCGGCGCCGAAGGCAAACAGCGCACGCTGACGATGGTGAAGGCGCTCGAGCAGGCGCTCGGCCAGGATATCCAAAAACTCGACTGGATGACGCCCGAAACCAAGGTGAAGGCAATGGAGAAGCTGCACGCAATCACCAACAAAATCGGCTATCCGGATAAGTGGCGCGACTATTCGGCCGTAAAAATCGTACGCGGCGACGCGCTTGGCAATTCGGAGCGGGCAACCGCGTTCGAGTTCCAACGGCAATTGTCGAAGATCGGGCAACCGGTCGACCGGCTGGAGTGGAACATGACGCCGCCGACGGTGAATGCTTATTACGATCCGCAGATGAACAACATCAACTTCCCGGCGGGTATTTTGCAGCCGCCTTTTTATAACTTGAAAGCCGACGACGCGGTGAATTTCGGGGCAATCGGCGCGGTGATCGGCCATGAACTGACCCACGGCTTCGACGATCAGGGCAGGCAGTTCGACCCTAAAGGCAATTTGAACGACTGGTGGACGCCGAAAGATGCCGATGCGTTTGAGAGCCGCGCCGACTGCCTGGTGAAGGAGTATTCGAGCTTCACCGCGGTGGACGACGTGAAGTTGAATGGGAAGCTGACACTAGGCGAGAACACCGCCGATAACGGCGGGCTGCGAATCGCGTATATGGCGCTAATGAGCCGTTTGACCGGACAACCCGCGGCCGAGATCGATGGATTCACCCCTGCGCAGCGCTTCTTTCTGGGATGGGGCCAGATCTGGTGCGACAACTACACCCCTGAGATTATGCGGCTTCAGGCGCAGACCAATCCACACTCGCTAGCGGAGTATCGGGTGAACGGAGTGGTCTCCAACATGCCCGAATTTCAAAAGGCATTCGGATGCAGCGCCGGTCAGCCGATGGTGCGTAACAACGCCTGCCGGGTTTGGTAGCCGGACCTTCCGAGAGCGATCCTACGCCCACAACTCGTTGATGGGGCCATACACGTCCTGATCGGAATTCGGCACGTAGTAAAATCCGCGGTTTAGCGGGTCGTCTTTGCGAATCGTCGTCCAATTGATACCCATCGCGGAGTAAATCGTCGCCTCGATGTCTTCCGGATTGATATCTCGCGCCCGGGACCAACCCGGATCGACCGTGGCGGAACCCGCCGCGTCGGTCGAACCAATCGCGCGACCGCCCTTGATGCCGGCGCCGGCAAACATCGCGAACTGCTGGAGATAATGGTCTCGGCCGCCGGCAGGTGATAGCGGGCCGACCGTCCGTCCGAACTCCCCCACCATCACGATCATGGTTTGGTCCAGTAGGCCGTTACTTTGAAGATCGGTCATCAGGGCCGAGAGTCCGTCGTCGAGAAGCTTGCCCATGAGGGGAAGCTGCTTCGCGCCATAAATGTCGGTGTGCATGTCCCAGCCGCCCTGGGTGATTTGAATGAAGCGCGTTCCCTCGTTCGCTTCGAGTACTTGTTTCGCAACCAGACAAGCGTTTCCGAAACCAGTGTTGCCGTACCGCATGCTGTCGGCGGTCGAGTACTGGAAGGACTTGTTTACCACGGGGTTGTACATCAACCCTTTGGCGGCGGCATAAAGATGATCGTAATCTTCGAGCGGCTTGCCGAGCGGGGAATTCACGCGTAGCGAGTCGTCCAGATGATGGAGAACGCTCCAGCGGTCTTCGAGGCGCGCCTGTCCGTCCGGATTTGTGGTGTTCCGTATGCCGCTCGGAGCGGGGTTCACGCGAAATGGCGCGTATTCGGAGGCAAAATAGCCCGGCCCAGCGCCATTGCTCGAATTCAGCGCGAGAAACGTCGGGAATACCTGGCCTGCCGTACGCTCGGGATCCTTTTCGATCGCGACGACACTGCCGATATTCGGTGAGATATTGCCGAGGACCGCGGCAGGATTCCGCCCGATCTGGGTCCACGTTTGTGCCAGCGAATGGACCAGGGCATGGGAGCGCATCGATCTCACGATGGCGATATGGGGCAACTGCTGGCCCAATTTGGGCAACAGTCCCGTTGGCCAGAGAAGCCCGTTGATCGTCGTTGGATTGAACGTCGAAGGAGTAACCCCATTGATCATCTTGAGGTCGAAAGTGTCAGTATGGCTAGGCGCCCCAGCGAGGAGAACGAATATGACGTTTCTAGCCTTGTTCTGCGTCACCACGGAAGAGATTTGATCGACCTCCGCCGCTGGCGCGCGCGAGACCAGATAGGAGCCGGTAATTCCAGCGCCCACGATTTCAAAGAAGCGCCGCCGGGAGAGATGGGGCCGCTCAAAAAAAAGCTGGCGCGGAGGCGGGTACCGGGCGACGAGCTTGTTAAATTTTTCTTGTCCGTCCATGGCTAGCGGCTCCTTTTAGTAGTTGAAGACAAAATCGACCTTGTTGAACAGGCTCCAGAGAAGATCTTCGGCGCTGGAGGCGCGGTTTCCCGTCGCTAATTTTGCGAGCGCTGTCGTCTTTTCGTCCGCCGAGGGGGGCCGGGAAAGTACCGTGAGAAACAGCGTGTTCACTAACTGATCGTCGGGCAGTTTTAGATTTGCCGCGAGAAGTCCATTCGCGACAGTCGCACCGGTCGCGTGGATGCGGTTTTCGACAAACGGATCGTTCATCAGGTTGAGAGCTTGTAGAATCGCGCCATCCTGCCGGCGAACGTCGTCGTCGCGATTGCCCCGGAAGAAAGCATCCAGGAAACTGCTGACGGCGCCGCCATCCGGCATCCCGTTTACGTCGGGAGCCTGCATGGCAAAAGCGATTTTGCCGAATCCAGGCGAGGCCACTCCATAATTAGACGAATCGTTCGTAAATCCCGGGACCGTGTAGGAG
>JALYXS010000422.1 GCA_030946965.1 Acidobacteriota bacterium | reverse complement strand
GATCAGCCCGGCCCAGAGCGGCGCGACGGCGCTGGTCCCGCCAAACACGGCATTCTGACCGTCCACCGTAATTTGATATCCAGTCGAGGGGTCCGCGTCGCCTGCTACATCCGGAACGCCGCGGCCTGTATTGTGCGCGGGATTTGCCGACACGGGAACACCCGCGCTCGCTTGATAGCTCGGCACGGGGAAAACGTCGCTGACCCCGCCGCCGCTCGCGCCGTTGCCGGGTCCGTGATTCCAGACCACCTCCTGCGTGATCCGTCCTCCGCTCGATTCGAGCCGCGTCCCGCCACAGCCCAACGCAAAAGGGCTGGAGGACGGGAAATCCACGTGCGCCTTTCCGTCGGTCTGTCCGTCGGTCGAGCCATCGTCTCCCGACGCGCAGCAAACCGTAACGCCTAACAACGAGGCGTCCTGAAACGCCTGGTTGAATGCCTGCAAGGATTGCGCCGTCCACTGCGATTCGGCCGATCCCCAACTGATCGAAATTACCGATGGTTTGCGCACCCGGTCGTGAACCGCCGTCGTGATTGCATCGAGAAAGCCTTTGTCGGTGTTCGGCGCAAAATAGACGGAGATCTTCGCGCCTGGCGCGATCCCGCCAATCACTTCGATATCGAGCAACACTTCGCCATCCGCGCTATTCGCGCCCGGCGCCGGTTTGTTGCGCCCACCGTCCACCGACACGGCGGTAAGCTTGGGAGCGGGCGAAATCCCCAGCTTCGTGAAGTAGCTTTTTACTTCAGCGCTCTTGTAGCCGCCGCCTAACTCGATAATCGCTACGGATTGTCCTTTTCCGTTCGAGATGGTTGGAAAATTATAGAGCTTCGCAACATCGACCGGCGTATAGGAAGTATCGCCCGCCGCGCGTGGACCGGTGCGCGCTACTCGATAACGGGGATTCGCTTGAGGCCGGGTGTCGAGGCCGAAAACACCCACCACCGCGTCCTGGATATCGGATGGGACGAAGACCGGCCCCGTGCGGCCGATAAACGTTCCCTGGGGATGCGAAAAGAGCTGCAGGTCCACCCCGAAAGCCCGCGACATGGCCGAGGCCGGGCCCGAGAGCACGATGCTGCGCCGCGCCAGATCTGCGGAAACGACCGTGAGATCGTGGTCGTGCGCGAATGTTTCTATTTTGGCGGCATCGGCGGGATCGGCGCCGCGCGCACTTTCCAACTCCGCGCGCGTCAAATAAGTGCGTTGGGATGGCAGTTGCAAGCCGAGTTCTTCGGCGGACGGCAGATTGTGAGGGGGCGCCTTCGGCTTGAGCACGACGGTTACTTCGATGACGTGATTAGGATCGGGCGCGCCTGCCGGGACGGCGCCGGTGACGGGTTTACGTTCACTGCCTGGGACGGGAACTCTTTTTTCGGACATGAATTCTCCTTTGCCCAAAATAATATCAATAGAAAAAGAGGATAGCGGTATATGTGGCGCGGACACTCGTGTCTGCCGTGTCCACACTCATGTGGACACTTGTGATCGAGGATCTCGCTAGGGTTTTTCGCCCAGCGAACCAGCAAGCCCGATGGCGGCCCATGCGGTTGCGGCCGACGAAATCCACTGATCGTGATCATGCGGAAATCCGCTTTGAAAATACGGCTGAAATTTCGGAGCGCGGCTCCTGACGTGCCACGAACCGTCGTCCAACTGCGTGCGAAGCAGATAGCCGACCGCCGACCGGCAGGCCGGATCGCTCGCCGGAACGCCGCTCTCGCGCAGCGCATACAAGGCTTGTCCGGTGGCATAGGCGTCGCTTTCGAGCTCGGGTCTCTGCGCCCATCCGCCATCCTTGCGCTGCTCCGAAGTAAGCTTGCCCTGCAGACTCTTGATCGTTGCGCGATCGGCGCCCGACCATTTCAAACCTAGCAATTGCATGACCCGGTCTTCGTTGGTGCCGGGTTCGGTCCCAGCCAACCATCCCGACGCGCGTTCCACGCGTTTATCAAATTCCGGCTTGCGCGCAGGGGGCCCGTATCGCTGGAGCGCGCGGATCGACATCGCGGTCCGGGCGAAATCGAAGTCTTCCATGGGAGGCCTGGCGACTCCGCCGAAATGCCAGTTGCCCTCGCTCCGCTGCTGGCCCGCAAGGTTGTTGACCAAGGCGTCAGTAGTCCGGTCGGGCGCGATCTCGTCCGCGTCCATATGAAACAGCGCGTAGGCCACCATCTCGGCGCCGCCGGGCGGGTCCAGACGCTGAAGCAATGGCTGTTCGAACGACGCCCATCCAATCTGCACGCTTTTGCGCTGTTCCGCTTCCGCGTTCTCATCGACGCGCAAGCCGCTCCCGCGCGCCGCGCTCACGGCCATGGCCGTCAAATTCTGCGCGTGGCAGGACACGCAACCGCCCTCTTTGAAAAACGTTCCGCCGGTGCGTTGCAGAAGCGCGATGCTCTTCTCGAGTGCTGCCCTCGCATCGGCCGGCTTTCGATCCAATACGGAAAATCCCGCCGGAATGATTTCAGCGGCCTTGGATTGCTGGCCAAGAGCGCTCATGACCGGCGCGAGGCGGAATTTCGCAGCCCAATCGAGCGCCGTCTCGCCATTCAGATCCTTGAGCTTCATGTCCGCTTTGTTTTCGAGCAGCAGGCGGACGACGCTCACATTCGGGTGGTCGGTAGCGATTGCCAGCATCAGCGGAGTCATCCCGCGCACGTCTTGCGCATCCACCTTCGCGCCCGCATCCAGCAGGATTTTTACGGCGACCGGGCCACCATACGCGGCAGCCAAAATGAGCGGCGTGAAAGAGCCCAAGGCAATGGGGCCGTTCTTCACACCGGGTCCAAAATGAGGCGCCGACACGGCATTTACATCGGCCTTTCTTGCCAGCAGCATCTTTATCGTCGCAACGTTACCGAACTCGGCCGCGTTCATCAGGGCCGTATTGCCGGCGCGGTCTTTCTCGTTTGCGTCCGCTCCCTTTTCGAGCAGCAGTTTGACCGTGGCCGCCTCGTTGGCTCCAGATGCCATTAACAGGGGCGTCGTTCCAACCGCGTTATCCCGTATGGCAATGCGCGCGCCTTTGTCGAGCAGCAACTTCACGATTTCGAAGCCGCCGTCGTAAGCCGCTGCAATCAGAAGTGGCGTACGGCCAAGCTTTGACCTGGCGTTCACGTCCGCGCCCCTATCGATCAGCAGCCGCGCCTTGCCGATGTCGCCGGCGCACCACATCAGGGCGGTTGCGTCAAATGCGTTCTTGGCATTGACGTCCGCGCCTGCAGCCAGCAGAATCCGCATGGTTTCGAGATTGCCATAAGCGGCGGAGTACATCAGAGCGGTGTCGCCGCGCTTGTCTTTCGCGTTGACATCAGAGGTCTTCAGCACTGCGCGAAGCGCGGCGATGTCGCCACCGCGAATTGCGCGATAGGCGCGATCGGCCGGCTCCTGCGCCAGAGCCGCTGAAACTCCGGATATCAACAAAATCAAAAACGACGTTACCTTCCGATCGCGAGTCATAATCACGGCCTCAGTTGAATCTGTGACATCCAGGGCGGAACCGTCTCATGCCAATGGTAAAATTCCATTTCTCATGGCGGCTCGCGTATCCCTATTCGTCACCTGCATCGTCGATCAGTTGTTTCCTAAGGTCGGGATAGCGATGGCGAAAGTTCTACGTGGGCTGGATTATAGCTTGGATTTCCCCAAGAATCAAACTTGTTGCGGCCAGCCCGCTTTCAACAGTGGTTACCGGGAGGACGCGCGGAAAGTAGCCCGGCATTTTCTGAACGTGTTTCGCGATGCCGAGTACAT
>JALYXS010000398.1 GCA_030946965.1 Acidobacteriota bacterium | reverse complement strand
TTGGTCTTGTCCGGGACGATGCCATGCCACTTCACCCACAATCACCGCTCGGCAGCAGCCGGAACAAGGTGCTCCCGAATGGAACCGGAGTTCTCTCCACCAGGCTTCTGAAATGGATAAAGTCGAGATGAGGTAGAGGTCTCAAAAACTCACAGCTAACAACCAACGCCGCAAGGAGAGGAAAAAGGCAACATGGACGAAACGACTGCAAGACGCGTGGTTCAATTGCCGGAGTCCGAAAAAGCACATATCCGTGAACTCACCGCTTCCGATCATCAAGATACTTTACAGAAGCTCGGGGCTTTCACTGCGCAAAAATTGGGGATTGGAGGATCACATCCGCACTAAGGACCCGCCAGGAATTAGCTTCGTTCCGGCACAGTGCCCACCCCTTTAGAAGTTATTCGTGTCGGCGGCATAATTTTCCAAACCAGCGTCGCCGACCCGTGTTTCAGAACCAGTAAGTATCGCGACGAACCGGCGACGCTAATAAAATCAGACCTTTCAGAGTCTCAGAAGTCGGTCTCAAAATTGAAGGCATGTCTTTGAGTCAAGCCCACACGGTCTGCTCAGTGAGGCCCAAGAAGCTGCACGGTCGCTATGCCGTCGAAAATCGCAAAATCTCCATTGCAAAATAAGACGCGGTTCATGGACATGATAATACACATCCGTATGTGAACCGCCCAAAACGCAATGGCATGGCAGAACGGCCGGCACCGCGACCTGCACGGTCAAGTCTGAGCTTACTCCACGCGATAATTGGGCGCTTCCTTCGTAATAATCACGTCATGCACGTGGCTTTCGCGCAGACCCGCCGGGCTTACCCGCAAAAACCGGGCATTCTGCTGCAGCGCCGGAATATCCGCGCAGCCGCAATATCCCATCCCCGCTTTCAACCCGCCGACCAATTGATAGACCAAATCGGCGAGCACGCCCTTTGAAGCAATGCGCCCCTCGATACCTTCGGGCACCAGCTTGGACGCATTGTCCTGCGAGTACCGGTCGCCCCCGCCTTGCGCCATCGCGCCTAGCGAGCCCATGCCGCGATACGTCTTGAACGTCCGGCCCTGATACAGAATCGTCTCTCCGGGGCTTTCATCCGTGCCCGCGAAAAGACTGCCGATCATCACCGAATCCGCGCCGGCTGCAATCGCTTTTGTGATGTCGCCGGAAAATTTGATGCCGCCGTCGGCAATCAACGGAATGCCGGCTACCGACGCCGCGCGGCTGCATTCCGAAATGGCCGTGATCTGCGGCACGCCCGCGCCCGAGACAACCCGAGTCGTGCAAATCGATCCCGGCCCAATGCCCACTTTGATGCCGTCCACTCCGAGCCCGATCAATTCGCAGGCCGCTTCATACGTGGCCACGTTGCCGGTGATCAATTGAACGTCGGGCAGCGCGCGCTTGATCGCGCGAACCGCCTGCAGCACGCGCTCGCTATGCCCGTGCGCCGTATCGATCGCGATCACGTCCACGTTGCGCGCCACCAGCTCTTGCGCGCGCTCGATGAAGTCTCCAGTCGCGCCAATCGCGGCGCCCACGCGCAGACGCCCTTTCTCATCCTTCGCCGCATTCGGATACTTCAACTTTTTCTGGATATCTTTTACGGTGATCAGCCCTTTCAGGTTGTACTGATCGTCCACTACCAGCAGCTTCTCGACGCGATGTTGATGTAAGATGGCTTCCGCTTGCTCGAGCGTCGTGCCGACCGGGACGGTGATCAAGTTGTCTTTGGTCATCACGTCGGCGATGGGCAAATCGTAGCGCGTCTCGAAGCGCAAATCGCGGTTCGTCAAAATGCCGACCAGTTTGCCGTCGCCGGTAACCACGGGCACGCCGGAGATGCGATAACGCTCCATTACCGCCAGCGCATCGGAAATTTTCTTTTCCGAACCGATCGTCACCGGATCGACAATCATCCCGCTTTCACTGCGCTTCACGCGATCCACTTCTTCCGCCTGCCGCGCGACGCTCATGTTCCGGTGAATAAACCCGATGCCGCCCTGCTGCGCCAGGGCGATTGCCAGATGCGATTCGGTCACCGTGTCCATCGCCGCGCTCACGATGGGTATGTTGAGCGCAATCTTTCGCGTGAGGTGCGTGCGGGCATCCGCGTCGGCGGGAAGAACCTCGCTATGCGCCGGGACGAGTAGCACGTCGTCAAAAGTGAGACCTTCGCGGATTTCGTCTGGAATCATGATGTTTTTCCTAGTTTAACGTCACTCACCTTAAGTTACGGGCCCGGATATTCTATATTGAGAAACGGATGCAAACCGCTACTTTGACCAGGCGCGAGCTTGCGGGTTTCATTGCCCATGGGTTAGCCGCGCGGGAAGAAACGCTGCGGGAAGAATTTCACGTGAGCGGGCGCGTGGCTTCCTTCGCGGTCGATTCTCTGTTCCCGGAAGAGATCGCGCGCCGGATCTTCGATGCCTTTCCGCCGAACGACCGGTTGGTGCGCAAGAAGAATCTTGGACAGGACAAATTCGTCGGCGCGCAGATGAACCTGTACGACCCGATTCTCGAAGAGACGGTTTATAGCTTTCAGGAACCGGAAGTCGTGAAACTCGTATCGAGCATCACCGGAATCGGACAACTCATTCCCGACCGCGACCTCTACGCGGGCGGCATCAGCGTGATGTGCCACGGGAATTTCTTAAATCCTCATCTCGACAATTCCCACGATAAGGATCAAAAAAACTATCGCGTTTTGAATCTGCTTTACTACGCGACGCCTGGGTGGAAAGAGGAGTTCGGAGGCAATCTGGAATTGTGGGACCAGGGACCGGAAGGCCCGCGCCGCACCATGGTCAGCGCCTTCAACCGGCTGGCCGTGATGATCACGAATAAGAGTTCGTGGCACAGTGTCAGCCCAGTGCAGGCGGAAGGGCGGCGCTGCTGCGTGTCGAATTATTATTTTTCGCCCGAACCGGTGGATGACGATGCCTCTTACCATGTGACTTCTTTCCGCGGGCGGCCTGGGG
>JALYXS010000700.1 GCA_030946965.1 Acidobacteriota bacterium | reverse complement strand
TTATGGTCGGCGAAGAGACGGGACGGCTGGATCAGATGTTCGCGCGCATGGCGGATATTTACGAGACCGATACTCGCGCGGCGATCAAACGATTTACCTCGCTGTTCGAGCCGCTGGTAATTCTAGTCATGGGCGTGATTGTGGGCGCGCTAATTTTGAGCATGCTGCTCGCGATCACGAGTATCAACGATGTCGCAGTGTAGGAGAGAAATTATGAAACGCAGGAAGGCACAAGCCGGCGTCACGCTCATCGAGATGCTGGTCGTCGTGATGATCATCGGACTTTTCGCGGCGCTGGTGGTTCCGAAGATGTTGCAGAAGGGCGATGCCGCGCGAGTTACCGCGGCGCGCGCGCAGATCGAATCGTTCCAAACGGCGCTTGGCACTTACAAGCTCGATACGGGAACGTTTCCGAGCACGGAAGAAGGCTTGCAAGCGCTGCGCAACAAGCCGGCAAATCTGAATCAGTGGCAGGGGCCCTATCTGCCGAAGGACATTCCGAACGACCCGTGGGGCCACCCGTACACGTACAAATATCCTGGCGAGCATGGCGATGAACCGGATGTGGTCTCCTACGGGGCCGACGGGCAGCCGGGCGGCGAAGGGATCGCGGCGGATATTCTGAGCTGGAAGTGAAGCGGCGTTCGCGCGGCGTCACGCTCATCGAGATGCTGATGGTGGTGGCGATCGTGGGCCTGATGGCGGGGCTGATGTTGCCGTCCGTGGCTTCGGGGCTCGATAGCATCCGGCTGAGTTCGGCGGCGGATTCGGTGGCCAGTTTTTTGAGCGCGGCGGCGAATCGGGCGGAGCGGCGGCAGCAGGCGATGGAGGTGATTCTCACGCCGAAAGAGAACAGCATTCAGCTTTTTTCGATAGAGCCGGGGTATGCGAGAAAATTGCAGATGCCAGGAGGGATTACGCTCTTGGGAGATCAACCGCGACGGTTTATGTTGATGCCGGGCGGGACTGTGCCGCGGATTGCCGTGGAGTTGACGAGCTCGCGCGGGGGACATAAGACGGTGCGAATCGATCCGGTAACCGGGGTGCCGGAGATCACGCCGTGATTGTTGGTATTGTGGCGCAGGCACGAGTGCCCGCGCCACGAGAAACGGCTTCACGCTGCTCGAGGTGATGGTGGCCACCATGATCATGGGAGTGGCCGTCGTTTCACTGCTCTCGGCCCTCTCCACATCCATGCACAATGCCGCGCGGCTTACGGATTACGATCGCGCCGTCATGCTGGCGCGCACGCAAATGGACGCTCTGCTTCTGGATTACACGATCCCGCTCGATTCCACGATTGAGGGCAAATTCACGGGCGATAGCGGCTGGCGCGCGAAGCTGACCACGTTCGACCTGGGTCCGCGGCCTGCTCCTGGCGTGCCCGTTCTCGAGCGCTTGGAGCTCGAGATCTGGTGGCTCTCGGGGACACAGCGCCGCACGTTTCAGCTTGAGGCCTATAGGCGCGACATATGGCAGCCCAAATGACACAGCAAATGAAAACGCAAGCCGGGCTCACGCTCATTGAAGTTCTGATTGCGGTTTCACTGCTCGGCCTCTTATCGGTCGGCATGCTCACCGCCATGCGCGTGGGACTCAGTTCCATGGGCAAGGTCAACAACAAACTCATGCAAAACCGGCGCATTGCCGGAACGCAGAAAGTTATCGAGCAGCAGATCGCCGGCTTCATCCCTGTGATTGCGACGATGACGACCCCGCTCGCGAACATTCCGTTCTTTGAAGGCGAGCCGCAAAACATGCGGTTCGTGTCGTCCTATTCACTGCAGGGCGCGTCGCGCGGAACGCCGCAAATCTTGGAATTCACGGTCATTCCGGGCGAGCAGTCGAAGGGCGTCCGGCTGGTCGTGAACGAATGGCCGTACACGGGGCCGTTCTCGGCGGGAGCGTTCTGTCTCGGCCGAGTGCCGGACCCCGCGCGCGGTGTCACTGTCCCGCGCTTTCGCCCCATCCAACCCGGCCCCACGTCATTCGTGCTGGCGGACCGTCTTGCGTATTGTCATTTCTCTTATCTGGAAGCCATGCCAAGACCGGTTTTCGGACAATGGAACTCGAATTGGGTTTTTGAAAGGTGGCCGCTGGGTATCCGCATCGAAATGGCTCCGCTCGACGAAGCTGCGTCGTCGCTGCACATGGTGACAGTGACGGCTCCGGTGCGCGTCAATCATCAGCCGGGGATGGAGCTGCGAGACTTTTGAAGCGGGCGAATGAGGGTGCCGCGTTGCTGGCCGTGCTGTGGCTCTCCGCTGCCCTCTCGGCCATCGCGTTCAGCGTCGCCGCCACCGTGCGCGGTGAAACCGAACGCGCGGCTACATCGGTCGATGACGTAAGAAGCTACTATCTCGCAACCGGCGCGATTCAGCGCGCCATCCTCTATTTCCAGTGGGGTCCCGAGTTCTACCGGCCCGGCACGCCGGTGTTGCGTCTGCACTTCCCGTCCGGCGAAAGCATCGTCGAAATTATTCCAGAAACCGCGAAACTCAATATCAACGCCGCATTGCCCGAGGATCTTTATAAACTCCTGATCGCCTTGGGGGAGAACGGATCGCAAGCGAGCGAGCTTACGTCCGCGATCGTCGATTGGCGCACGCCCGCGCCCGAAAATAAATTGAGTTCGTTTGACGCGTTTTATTTGTCGCTCAGTCCGTCTTTTCGGTCGCCCCATGCGTCATTTCAAGAGATTGAGGAATTACTCTCCGTCAAAGGCATGACGCCCGATTTGTTTTACGGAACATACGAACGCGAGACTCCGAGCGGGCCGCCGCGTCTGGTTGCGAAAGGCGGGCTGCGGGACTGCGTTTCGACGCATGGGGCAGTCGGAAGTTTCGAGATCAATACCGCCTCCCCCGCCCTGTTGGTTGCCGCGGGTTTCGCGCCGGATCAGGTGACCGCGCTGTTGGAGCGGCGCGCGCAACAACCCTTCAGTTCGCCTGAAGAAGTGCGGACTTTCGCGAGAGATCTTGGCCCGGCGGGCGAGCATCTGCGGCTGGGCGGCAACACCATGTTCACGTTCCGCGCGACCGTTCGGTTGCGTTTGCAAAATGGCCAATTATCGGACATGCAGCGCACCGTGGCCGCGCTGATCAAGTTCATGCCGTCGGGGTCCGACGCCACGTTTCATGTGATCCGGTGGTATGACCGCGGTTGAAATTCAGCAGCCGGAACTCGCCGAAAGGCGGCGCACGCCGGGCGCTCCCGCATGGAAGAAAGCTTTGGCGTTTGGGACTTCGTGCGGCATTGTCGTGCGCGAAAGCAGTCTGGAAGCGGCGATCGCGCGCGTGCGCCCTTCAGGCGCGGCGATGGTGGCGTCGACGAGCATTGAAGATTTTCGGAACCGCCCGGCATCCGAGTGGGGCGCGGAATTCCAATCTTTTCTCAAAGAGAACGGCGAGACCTACTTATCGGCGACGGTGTTGCTGCCCGCGCGCGAAGTGATCGTGCGTCACATTTCGCTGCCCGGCGTGGCGGCGCGCGATCTCGCCTCCGCCATCCATTTCCAAATGGATTCGCTGCATCCGTTCGGAGACGAGGAAGTAATTTCGGCATTTTCCCGCGCGGATAAGGGAACGGTTCTTGTCGGGATCGTGCGGCGGACGACGCTCGACCGCTATGCCAACCTTTTTGCCGAAGCGGGCGTTGCGGTATCGGCATTTTCATTCTCGGCCTCCGCGATTCATGCCGCGCTCCGGCTCTACGGGCCGCCGCCGGCCGAATTTCTAGCTTATGCGCGCGGCGACCGCGGGGCCGTCGAAATTTACGGCGAGAGCGCGGCGCGCCCCTTGTTTTCGGCGGAGTTTGAAATGCCTCTCGAGCGCGCGCTTTCCTTGGCTCGCGCGGAATTGCGATTGTCCGCGGCGGAAACTGCCTGGACGCTCGAAAGCCTTCTACCCATTGCGGGCGCCGACCCTCTGGTGTGCGCAACGGCTTTGTGCGGCGCATGCCCGTGGGTGATTTCTCCCGCGAACCTGCTTCCGTCCGATCGCCGCAAGGATCATTCGCGCGCGCACTATCTGCCTTCCGCTGTTTTGGGCGTGGCGCTGCTGGGCGTAAGCGCGGCGATGTTGCTGTATCCCGCGTGGAAGCAGCGCGAGTATTTGAATTCCTTGCGTCAACAAATTTCGAAGTTGCAGCCCTACGCGAATCGCGCGCAAGCGGCGGACCGCCGTATCGAACAGCAGCGCGCTCGAACGGTTTTGCTCGACGAATTCCGCAAACGTTCCCAGGCGGATCTGGATGCGTTAAATGAACTGACGCGCCTGTTGCCGCCACCCATCTGGACCAACATGATCGAGGTGAATCGCGATTCGGTCGTGATTGGGGGCGAGGCGGATCAGGCGGCCCCGCTGCTCAAGATTCTAGACGGATCGCCGTTTTTTCAAAACTCGGAATTCGCGATGTCGGTCGTGAAGGCCGGTCCGAACGAAGTGTTCCGGATTAAAACGGGCCGCAAGGCGAAGCCATGAAACCACAACACCGGCGGGCTCTCACGATGCTGGCTGCCGGGTTCGCGGCAGTTCTCATTGCACGTTATTTGGTAACGCCCGGCGCGGATGCCCCGGTTTCAACTTCCGATTCCGTGCCGGTTGCCGAGAGTCGATTAGCCAAGCTGCGGCAGGTCGCGGCCACGGTGCCGGGCAAGGAGACGGTGCTGAAACAGGTCTCGGCGGAACTTGCATCGCGCGAACGCGGGATCATCGTCACCGGCACGGCGCCGCAAGCGCAAGCGAGGCTGCTCGAAATTGCGCGGCGCATCGGCAAGGCGGAAGGCATGGATATTCGTGGCGGCGATTTTGGCGCGCCGAAACTGCTGGGAGCGGATTACGGCGAAGTATCGGTTGGTGTCGCATTCGAATGCCGCATTGAGCAGTTCATCAATTTTCTAGCGGCGCTTTCGCGGGAAGCGGACCTGATCGCTCCGTCGGATATTCGAATCAATACAGCCGACGTCAAAGAAAAAACGGTGAACGTGCGCATGACGCTATCGGGCGTGGTGCCGCGCAAGATCGTGCCCGTAAAGAAAGGATTTTCTTCGTTTTGAAACGCCGCCTATTACTTTTGAACGTGTCTCTAGCGGCTCTAATCGGCTTGGCCGGGTGGCGATTGCACGGTCGTTGGATCGTCGAAAACACGCACGAACAGGCCGTGTTGCGGCAGCGGGCGAACGTCGCGCCTCCGCCGCCCATAACACCGGTTCCCGCGCCCAAGCAGTTGAGCGGCTCGACTTATGGTGATATCGCGCAAAAAGATTTATTCGCGAAGGATCGTAACCCGACGGTGGTGATCGAGCCGCCGGTAGTGGTTCCGCCGAAGCCCATGCCGCCGCTGCCG
>JALYXS010000369.1 GCA_030946965.1 Acidobacteriota bacterium | reverse complement strand
CCCAACCTTTCGGCGATTCGGTCCAGATTCTTTAGCTGGCATTCCCACACGATCAATAATTTCCAGCCGAGTTTTCGAAGCGCCCGCTGGTTCATCGCATCGCGCCGATGGTTTGATTCCAGCTTCGGTTTCCAGAAGTCGAGCTTCGACTTTGGCCATCTCGTATTTTTGCACGTTGCGTGACGGTGCCAAAAACATCCATGCACAAAAATGATTTTGCCGCGGCATGGGAACACGAGGTCGGGATTTCCCGGCAATTTCCGTACATGAAGACGGTAGCGGAAACCCATCCGATGCACAAGCCTCCTCACGATCATTTCCGGCTTCGTGTCCTTGGACCGGACCCTGCTCATTTGCTCACTTCTCTCGTCCGGCGTCAGCGAGTCCATGCCGATTCATGAGCGAATGCGAACGAAGGAGCGGTCAATTTGAGAAAGTTTTGCCACACCGGCCATTCCCATATCGTTCGCCAACTCGGCTCGCAACAATTCAATCACCCGGGCAACGCCGCGCCTTCCAAATGACGATAAACCCCAGAGATACGGCCGTCCAACTCCAACCGCCGAAGCGCCGAGCGCAAGCGCCTTGAAAATATCCGTCCCTCGCCGGAAACCGCCATCGATCAGCACCGGGATTTTTCCGTTCGCCGCTTTGACGCACTCGGGAAGCGCCTCGATAGTTCCTCCCACCGCGTCCAACTGGCGTCCGCCGTGGTTTGAAACGACCACGCCGGACATGCCGTATTTCACGGCGCGCTCGGTGTCTTCGCCCGTCATCAAACCTTTAATAATGACCGGCAGATCGCTAGCTTCGCGAAGCCGCTGCATCGTGTCCCACGCCGGCGTCGGGAAGGGATGCGGAAGCGGAAAGTCACCAGCCGTCCATAGAACGTCGTTAGGCGCATACTTGAGTTCGCCTGTCGCGGTGCGCGGAATTCCGCCAGTTGAATTGCACCAGTTTCGCACCAGACCGTTGTGGATGCTGCGCTCCCGGTGCGAAACATGATAGATGTCCACGGTGACGGAAATGCCCGCGCAACCCTGGTCCTGCAGCTTCTCGGCGAACGTAACCATCTGGTTCTTGGTGCGCAATTCGGCGGCGGAGGTGAACTGCCACCAGACTTTCGGTCCTTTGCCGGCGGCCAGGACGCTGTCGATCCCGCCTGCCGTGATCATCATCGTATTGGATTCGCCCGCCCCGTACGCAGTCTCCTGCTCGCCGTTCGGGAAGAAGCAGTCCTTGCCGCCTGTGGGGCAAATGTAAATTGGATGGTCGAGTTTCTTGCCGAACAGCGTAGTAGAGAGATCGATTTTCGCTACATCGTGCAGCAGGAACTGGGGACGGATGATAAGCTTCTCAAATCCTTTGCGATTGTCGTGCAGAGAGGACTCGTCTTCGGAACCTTCGTCCATGTAGTCCCAGGCGAGCGGATCGAGTTTGGCCTTGGCTAGCTTCTCGAAATCGAAAACATTTGCCGGACGGAGCAAAGGGCCAGCAAGTTCAGCGCGCGTACGATCGGCCCGCAGCACGCTGGGCAGCACGGGGAGCAGCGGCGAAGCCGCCACGAATTGGGAGAAGCGAGTTAGAGCTTGCCGGCGCTTCATGACAGAGTGAATGAATCGTCGATGAGTCTATCAGAGACCACGCGAACGAGTCATCTCCATGCAGGACAATAAATAATTTGATAGACTGGCGCGCAATATGCTTCGCTCCACTCTTTGTCTCTGGTGCATCGCTCTTCTCGCCGCTCCATTCGCTTTCGGCCAGGCCGAACAGGCCAGCATCACGGGAAGCGTTTCCGACGTTTCAAAGGCCATCGTTCCCGATGCGCAAATTTCGGTGCGCAATCTGGCGACAAACCTCACCGTTCACACTAGCTCCAACTCCTCCGGACTTTACTACGTGCGCGCGCTAACGCCCGGAACGTACGAGCTGAGAGTGGAGAAGAGCGGCTTCCGCTCGTCCAAGGTTGAAAATATTCCGCTGACGGTTGGCCTTACGGCGACCGTCGATGTGGCGATGCAAGTCGGAACCGTGGCGGAATCGGTCGAGGTGCAGGCCAGCGCCGTGCAACTCGAAGCGCAGACTTCGGGCGTCGGAACGGTGATCAATACCCGACCGGTGTTGGAGCTTCCTCTGCTCGGGCGCAATCCGTTATCGTTCGCGGCGCTCGCCCCTGGAGTCATTCCGACCAGTGGACAGCAATTTAACGGCGGCGGGATTGTCGGCGTTGCAACCACCGCGCAGATTGGTGGCGGCCTGGCGCAACAAAACGGAGTGCTTATCGATGGCGCCGAGAGCCGGGGCACCACCGAATCGGGTAATTCGTTTTCGCTTCCCGTCGAAGCCGTGGCCGAAGTCAAAATAGAAACCACGACTTATGCCGCCAATCTCGGACGCGCGGCCGGCGGCATCATCAACATTGCGACGAAGTCGGGTACCGACCAATTTCATGGAACCGGTTACGAGTTTCTTCGCAACGATCATCTCAACGCCAACGGATGGCAGAACAACCGGAATAAGATCGCGAAGACGCTGTTCCAACGCAATCTGTTTGGCGGCAATTTAGGCGGACCGATCATTCGCGACCGCACGTTCTTCTTTTTTAACTACGAGGGAGTGCGGCAGGGCGCGCCGGATCAGGTGCTCGGCACGGTGCCGACGGACGCGCAACGCGCCGGCGATTTCTCGCGCACGTTTGACCGGAACGGCAATCTGGACGTGATTTACGATCCAACTTCGACCGGGCCCGATCCCAGTAATTCGGCCAAACTAATCCGCACTCCGTATCCCGGAAACATTATTCCTCCGGACAAGATTAGTTCCATCTCCGCAAAGGTTGTTACTTTTTACCCGGAACCGAACCGGCCCGGCATAGGTCCCCAGGTAGTCAATAACTATCTCCGTACCGGCAAGTCCGTCACCAACACGGATAACTACTTCGCTCGCGTGGATCACTTGATCAACGAGAAGCATCGAGTCTTTGGCCGTTTTGGATACACGCCGTATACGAATTTCAGCACGCTTCCCGGCGTGGTATATGCATCGCGCGGAGTCAGTTCCAACCCAGGCACGCAGGCGTTGATCAG
>JALYXS010000281.1 GCA_030946965.1 Acidobacteriota bacterium | reverse complement strand
CGATCTGGACCTTCAGGCCGTCGCGGAACTCGCCATGGAGGGCAAGAAGGGAGCCGTGGTCGCGCTCGATCCGCGCAATGGCGAGGTGCTCGCCATTGTTTCCCGCCCGACCTTCGATCCCAACAAGTTCGCCGTTCGCATCCGCTCCGCCGATTTTAAAGAGATGCTCTCCGACCCCGGTAAGCCTTTTCTCAATCGCGCGATTCAGGCGCAATTGGCGCCTGGTTCCACCTTCAAGCCGTTGATGGCGCTCGCGGGCCTTGAAAGCGGTGTCATCGACGATCAAACCGTCTTCCATTGCCCGGGCGGCGCGTCTTTCTACGGCCACTATTACAAGTGCCATGCCGTGCATGGAGCCGTGGCGCTGCACTCTGGAATCCTGCACTCCTGCGACGTTTATTTCTATAACGTCGGCAACCGTCTCGGAATCGATCGCATGGCGTTTTATGCCGAACAAGCTGGCTATGGGCGAAAGACCGGAATCGATTTACCCGGCGAAGCGGATGGCTTGGTGCCCTCCACCGCCTGGAAGATCCGCAACTACCGGCAGAAGTGGTTCGCCGGGGAGACAATATCGGTGGCAATTGGCCAGGGTGCGTTGACGGTGACGCCCTTGCAGTTGGCCAGCGCCATTGGCGGTATAGCCGTGGGCGGCGTTTGGCATCGTCCGCATCTGCTGCTTGCCGGCACCAAGACGGAAAAATCGCACGAGTGGGCGCTAAGTCCCGGTAACGTGCAGCAAGTGATTGACGGCATGTACGGCGTGGTCAATGAAGCCGGCGGCACCGGCGGCCGGGCGCGCCTGCCCGGCATCGAGGTCTGCGGCAAAACCGGAACGGCCCAACTCGCTTCCAACGTTTTTCTAAAGGGACACGCGATGAAGGACAATGCCTGGTTCGTCGGTTTCGCTCCGCGCGCGAACCCGGAGATTATCGTATCCGCCTTGTTTGAAGGCGGGGAGCACGGCCCCAACGCCGCGCCAATCGTCCGCGACGTGTTGAAAGCCTATTTCGACAAGAAGGCGAGAACGGCGCCGATTACGCAAAATGGCCCAATACCTATCCGTTAGAGATCACGATTGGCCCATGTTTCTGATCGCGCTCGCGATCTGCGGCTTCGGCATCATGCAAATCTTCAGCGCCACGCATGACACTGTCTGGCAGGATGCCTGGTGGAAACAGATCGTCTACGTCGCGGCAGGCGTGGTTTTGATGTGGGTCGTCGCATCGATCGATTACCACGCTTTACTGAGCCAGGTTCCGGCCATGTATCTGGTCTCGACAGGCGCTTTGCTGGCGGTGTTGGTGATCGGCAAACTCGCCTTTGGAGCGAAGCGCTGGATTCTGCTCCCGGGCGGCATTCACCTGCAAGTATCCGAATTTACTAAACTGGTGATAATCTTGATGGTGGCGAGGTTCATGACGGAGCTGAAGAGCGACGTTTTGGAAACGCCGGATTTATTGAAGATTGTCGGACTGGTTGCCCTGCCCATGCTTTTGATCGCCAGGGAACCGGATCTGGGGACGGCGCTGACGTATTTGCCGATTCTGGTCGTCGGCGTTTTTCTGGCCGGCTTGCGGTGGCAGTACTGGGTGGGAATTGCGGTGGTTGTCGTTTGTATTGTGCCTAGTAGCTATTATTTGTTAAAGGATTACCAGAAGGCGCGATTGGTGAGTTTCCTGAATCCGGACCGGGATCCGAAAGGCTCGGGGTACCAGTTGATTCAATCGAAGATCGCGGTAGGCGCGGGTAGCATGTGGGGGAAAGGCGTGAAGCACGGGTCGCAGACGCAGTTGCGATTCCTGCCAGTGCCCCACACGGATTTTATTTTCTCGGCCTTTGCCGAGGAACACGGTTTTGTCGGCATAATTGTAGTGTTGGCGCTTTATTTTGTTTTGTTGATGCAGATCGTTCAGAATGCGCAGACCGCTCCCGACCGGGCGGGCATGTATATCTGCATGGGCGTAGCGGCTCTGATTCTATTTCATATATTGGTGAACGTGGGAATGGTAGTGGGCCGAATGCCCGTGACGGGTATCCCGCTGCCGTTGATGAGTTATGGCGGTTCCAGCATTTGGTCCGTTTTCTTGATGCTGGGACTGGTGAACAATGTTCGTTTACGACGGTTCGTAAACTGAGTCCCGGGAAATCGGTTTCAGTTTTTGTAAAAACAGTTTTTAAACTTTGCAGTTTGTTGGGAGCCTGAGAGACTCTCGGTACGGTCGCGCGGCTTAGTTGCGCAGCGGCTTTCCAAATGAGGGTCGGTTCCCCTGCCTGAAGAGGTGTAGAAGTGATCGTCACTCCGCCTTTCGGCACGCGTGAGCTTTCTTAACCGGTTCGGCGAAACCCACGCAGGGTGAAGCGATCCTCTTCGTTCCGAGCTTCTCGAAAAGGGAGCCTGACGGAGGATTTATCGTGTCGAAGGAATTGATTGTGTCCTCGACCCGCCACGAAACCAGGGTGGCGGTGCTCGAAGACGACCAGGTAGTTGAGATTTACTATCAGCGCGAGAAGGAATATTCGCTCGCCGGAAGTATTCATAAGGGGCGTGTCACGCGCGTCCTGCCCGGAATGCAGTCCGCTTTCGTGGACATCGGGCTTGATCGGGACGCTTTTCTGTATGTGTCGGATTTCTTCGAAGACAACGAAGAATACGACAAGATTGTCAGTACGGTCGAAGAATCGGTGCTGCGGCTGGAAAAAGGCGGACCTGTTACTGCCGCCGTCTCGATCGAATTGAGCGCTTCCCTAGTGGCTCCTCAGCAACTGGAAGCCCTCGTGGCGCCTGTTGCTACCCCGGTTGCCAATGCAGGAAGTAGTGCGCCGTCAGGGCAGCCGCGCCGCGATCGCGCCGATAGTGGCGGCCGCGACAACCGCGATGGCCGGGGAAGGCGATCCCGGCGACGCAAACCCCCGGGACGCGGCGGCTTGCCCGATTCTAAGTATGCTTCACCGCGTCAAGGCGGTTTCGAGCCGCCCAAAGCCGAAGAGCCCTCGGCCGCCACCGAAACTTCCAGTCAGCAGTTCAATGCTCCGGCCGAGGACTTCGCCGTGTTGCCGGGCGAATCGCTCGCCAAGTATGGGGTATCCGAACCGCCGGTGTTTCTCGAACTTCCCCTCGAAGTGGCGGCCGAAGCCGAACTCGCGGCGGTCGGACGCCAGCCCGAACCGGAGCCGGAACGGGAGGCCGAGCAAGCGGATTACCAGCTTGCCGTCGAAGATTTGGCCGGACCGCGCGATCTACTCGATCCACGCGATTCAATCGAGGAGCCGCCGATGGCCGATGGAGGTATTGAGTTGGAGGCCGACGCTCCTGGCGACGAGGACGATTCTGAAGTCGCCGAACTCGATGCCGCCCCTGAGCCCGCCGGCATTCCGGCCAATGCAACGGCCACTCTTCGTGAGCAAAACCCCCGCTATCAGCACCGCGTCTCGCGACGCATGCGGCGCAAAATGCGCGGAGCTCCCCCGCATGAAGAGCAGCACGCCCCGAATCTTCCGCCCGACGTGGAGCCGGCCCCGCCACTTGAAGTGCATACGCCGGAGCCGAAAGTTGCCGCTCCGCCGCGCGTCGAACGCGAGCGTCCGCCCGCCCCGTCCATCTCCGACTTGCTTCGCGAAGGCCAGGAGATCATCGTGCAAATCGCCAAAGAGCCTCTCGGCCAGAAAGGCGCGCGCATCACGTCCCATATCGCGCTGCCCGGCCGATTTCTGGTTTACATGCCAACCGTCGATCACGTTGGCGTCTCCCGCAAGATACCGTCCGACGAAGAACGGTCGCGCCTAAAGCGTGTGTTGCAAACGCACCGCACCGGCATTCCCGGCGGTTACATCGTCCGCACCGCGGGCGATGGCAAGAGCGAAGAGGAACTCCGCGCCGACATGATGTTTCTCTATAACCTATGGCTCGATATGCGCCAGAAAGCCGAGAAACGGCCAGCTCCCACGCTGATGCACCACGATCTCGATCTGGTCCAGCGCATTCTTCGCGACCAGCTCACGTCCGCTTTCAAGACGGTCTGGGTCGATAACGAAGAGATCTATGAAAACGTGCTCAGTTTTGCCCAACGATTTCAGACGGCATTGGTTGGGCGCATCAAACTCTACACGCGGCCCAATCCGATATTCGACGAGTTTGGCGTCACCAATGAACTTGAGAAGGCGTTGCGTCCCAAAGTGTGGCTGAAATCCGGCGGCTATATTGTCATCAATCAGACGGAGGCCCTGGTTGCTATCGATATCAATACGGGTAAGTATGTCGGTAAGTCTAATCGTCTCGAAGATACGATAGTCAAGACCAACACCGACGCGATCAAGGAGATCGTGCGCCAGATCCGGCTGCGGGATCTAGGTGGGATTATCGTCGTCGATTTCATCGATATGGATGAGCGCAAGAACCGGCAGAAGGTGATGCAGGCGCTGGAAGAATCCATGCGGGCGGACCGGGCTCCGTACAAGATTTTGCAATTTAACGATTTCGGGCTGGTCGCGATCACCCGCAAGCGCGTGAAGCAGTCGCTCGAGCGGACGCTCTGTTCGCCGTGCCCGTATTGCGAAGGCGCCGGGTATGTGAAGAGCGTGCAGACGGTAATGGGCGAGATCGTTCAGGAAGCGCAGAAGATCGCGAAATCGATCGAAGGTAGCGACGCGATGCTGCGGGTGAATCCGGACGTTGCCAAAGTGCTCAAATCGAATCAGAACGATTATTTGCAGGAAATTGAACAGATCCTGGGCAAGAATGTTTTGGTGAAGAGCGACCCCACGCTGCATCAGACCAAGTTCGACTTAGCGTAGCTGAGTAGTCTGACCTCAACCCGACGGGGCGGCGACGACCACCGTTTGCTTGCGGACATCCACCTTCCGCAATAGCCGTTTTCCGAGAGCGATCCGGAAACGCTGGCGATTACCTGCGAGTATCAGCCCGGGTCAGCCTGCGCACTTGTACGCATAGGCGACTACACGCTCTTATGGATCACTCCCGACCCTTTTGGAGCAAATCCAGGATTGAGCAAAAGGCGATGCTGTGGGTAACGCTATCCTCCAGAGATTCACGCTATGGCGGTATCATTTATCGAAGTCTCACGCCCCCATATGGGC
>JALYXS010000276.1 GCA_030946965.1 Acidobacteriota bacterium | reverse complement strand
AGCCGAAGGAACTGACTTCGCAAGCTTTCGAGGTTCTACAGAGCCACCAATGGCCGGGAAATGTCCGCGAGCTGAAAAATCTGATTGAACGGATCGTGATCCTGAATCCGCAGGTCCGCGTGGACGCGCGGCATATCCCGCTGGCAACCGCGCGCCGTCCCGCGATGGATAGTACAGCGGACAGGTTCGGCAGTTTGCAAGAGGTGCGCGAGGCCGCGGAGCGCGAGTATATTTTGAAGAAGCTCGATGAAACCAATGGGAATGTCACGCGAACCGCGGAGTTGCTGGGCCTCGAGCGGAGCAACCTGTACCGGAAGATGAAAACGTTGGGGATTGGGCCGAAAGAATAAGCCCGTTAGGGATCGCGAGCGGCAATTACGCGCGATCGTCTTTACGATTGGTATGCTTGCCTAGTATCGTTAGAGAATAATTCAAACCAGGAGATAGCATTCATGCCGGAACGAAATAAAGAAACTTTTTCGCCAGGAGCTACGCCGGTTTCGCCGGCCGCAACACCGAAGCCGTACTCCACCGCGCCCGGTCCGGATGTGGCCATGATCGGCAGGGCGATGACGATCATCGGTCAGATCCAAAGCCGCCAGGACATGTACATCGACGGTGATGTCCAGGGTTCGCTGGAACTGGAGGGGTGCCGTCTCACCGTCGGGCCGAATGGAAAAGCAGACGCGGGAGCCAAGGCGAGAGAAATAATTATACTCGGCTCCGTCAACGGAGATGTGGATGCAAGCGATAAGCTCGCGGTCAGGCAGGGTGGACGCCTGGTTGGAAATATTCGAACCGCGGGGGTCATAATCGAAGATGGCGCTTATTTCAAGGGCAGCATCGATATTGTGAAGAGGACCGGCGAACCTAATGCCGCGGAGCCGGTCGCGCGCGCGGCTGGCGGGGGCAATCAACCGGCGTAACAGCGGCTTCAAGGTCGTGCCCGATAATGCCAAGAATGACGAGTGATTTCTGGAAGCAATGCGAAGGTGCGATTGTCGACGGCCGGTATTCATTGCTGAGATGTCTTGGCAATACCGCCCATGCCGCGGCGTTCGTAAGTATAACCGGCGAAGGAGGCCAGCAGAACGTTGTCAAGCTGGTTGAAGCCGAAGACTTCCAGGCGGAAGCTTTGCTCTCCAATTGGGCCGCGGTCTCTAAACTCTCCCACCCAAATTTAGTTCGTCTGTTCGATTCGGGGCGCTGCGAAATCGCTGGAACGCCTTTTCTGTATGCGGTGATGGAGTGGGCGGAGGATAATCTCGGCGCCGTTCTCGCGACTCGCCCTCTCGATGAAGCCGAAGTTCGAGAGATGCTCGAACCCGCATTGCTGGCTTTAGATTTTTTGCATTCAAAGGGCTTCGTGCATGCGGGAATCAAGCCATCGAACGTCATGGCCGGAGATCGGCTCCAGCTGGCAAGCGACAGCATAACTCCCGTTGGCCAACTCAATAGATCGCGCGTCCCCGGAGCTTACGATGCGCCGGAGTGGAAGGAAGGGCACGCTGCCCCGGCGAACGATGTCTGGGCGCTCGGACTCACTGCATTGGAATCGTTCACGCGTCGTGTGCCTGACGGAGATGCGGACATAATGGCGGAAAAGTTGCCCGGGGCGTTCGCGGATATTGTCCGGCACTCGCTGGCGCGAGATCCGCAAGAACGGTGGACGGTGGCGCGGATCGCCTCCCGGTTGCAAAGCGGCGCTCCGCACGGCGGCGCCAAACCCCTGCCCCCACCGGCCCGCGGATCTGGACCCGCGACGCTCCAGACGGACTTGGCGCCAACGACGGCCGCCGCGGAGAACCTTCCCGCGGCGGGAAAACAAAGGAGCAAATGGCTCTACCCATCGATCGGGGCGGCGCTGGCCGCGCTCGCCCTATTTGCATTCCTCGGCCGGAGGCAAGGCAATTCACCGGCGCCGGAAACCGCTCAGAGCCGGTCGATTCCGGCTGAACCAAAGCCGGCAAAGACTGAGGTGGCAGCCGCCACGCAAGCGCCACTCGCGCCCGTGCAGCCTCCGGCATCTCCAAAGCCGAACCCATTTCACCCGCGACCGGATCGCATTACGCCCCGCGCGGTGAATAGCCGGCTCGCGGGTTCCAGCGGACTCTGGTATGTAGTCGCGGCGACGTACACCAAGCGGAATGACGCGGAAAAGCGGGCTCGCGAGATTTCGCGCAGATGGCCACAATTCAAGACGGAAGTGTCCGCTACAACATCGGGCAACGGGTATTACCTCGTGCTGCTCGGCACGAATCTCTCGCAGGAAGGCGCGGCGCGAATCCAGCAACGGGCAGTAGCCGCCGGACTTCCCAGGGACACCTATATCAAAAATTATCCGGCAAATTGACTTCGGCCATCCGGCGGTATTTTCGCAGCAACTCATAAATCACGATTCCGCCCGCGGTCGCGACGTTTAGTGAATGCTTGATGCCGAGCATCGGAATCCGGACATGCGTGTCGGCCAATTGCGCGATCTCTGGCTGGAGGCCGTCAATTTCATTCCCAAATAGCAGGCACACGGGAAAGCGCGGCCGCCAATCGAATAAATCGACTGCGTGCAGGCTCGTTTCGATGGCCGCAATTTCATGATGCATCGAGCGCAAGTTCCGCACGACGCCAACCGCTTCGGGAGAATGTTCCCAGGCGACGCTAATCTCGGCCCCAAGGGCGGTTTTCGCAATCGAATTGTTCGGTGGGCAACCCGTAATTCCGCATAGGTACAGCTTTTCGATAGCGGCCGCGTCGGCGGTTCGAAAGAACGCTCCGACGTTATATAAACTGCGCACGTTCTCGAGCAGGATGGTTAC
>JALYXS010000694.1 GCA_030946965.1 Acidobacteriota bacterium | reverse complement strand
GCTTTCGCGCCTGGCCGCGCGTCGCGGTTTTCGATATCTGAATCTGGAATGCGGCGCCGGCCAGTTCGAGGCGCAAATCGAGCGGCTCGGATGGGCGGAGCGGAATTTAGCCTGACAACTCAAGCGCGTCTCTCAAGCGCGTCGCTCCAACGCAAGACGGTCCCACTTGGCCAAGTCTGCGCCGGCCTCGTACGTGTCCAGGCCGGCCGGCGACGGCGCCGTGTTGGAGTAAAACGCTGGGCCCTTCACCTCGCCTCCGCCGGGCCAGAAACCCGCGCTGATCACTTCATGCGAATAGCCTTCGCGCGTCATGAAATCCGCGCCCGGGCGCTCCGGCGTGCGCCGTCCGGAAAACCGGCTCACCGCGAGATCGAAGCTTCCCCAAAAGAAATGGACCGGACTGCACTTTCCAATAAAATGCGACCTGAATTCTTTGAACACGCTGTCGACGGAAACCAGAATTCGCCAGAATCGGGTAGCGAACTCCGCGTCGTAGGAAGCATGGACCTCGTCTTCGACGAATGGAATGGGGTCGCCGACTTCGTCGGGAGTTGCGTGCATCTTCACGTCGACGCCAAGGGAATGCAACTCTCGCAGGACTTGCCCGTAGAAATAGGCGACCGAACGCGGCCTTAGCTCGATCGTTCGCGTCTCACCCTCGCCGGTTCGCATCACCAACGCGCGATCGAGAAAGTCGAATTCAATGTCAAACACCCGGGTACCCGCCAGGCTTCGAGCGGCAATTCCGGCCAAGGCTCAAGCATGTGGCCTCCCAAAGCCGCTCTTCAGCTCCCGCGTGAACGATTCCAAATCCTTCTCCAGATCCGCGTCACCCGCATGGCGCTCGATCAAACTTATGATCGCGCTACCCACCACGACGCCGTCCGCTATCTTCCCCAATTGCGCGACGTGGTCGGGGCGCGACACGCCGAAGCCCACCGCCAGCGGCAGATCCGTCACGGCGCGCATCGCTTCCACGAGCGGGCCGGCGCTGTCCGAAATGGAAGTCTGCTCGCCCGTGATTCCGGTTCGAGATACCAGGTAGACGAACCCGCTCGAATACCCGGCGACCAACTTCAGGCGCCGGGGCGTGCTCGTCGGAGCGGCAAGGAACACGGTATCGAGACCGTGCGCGCGCATCAGGCCGACATATTCATGCGCTTCTTCGACGCTCGCGTCCGTGAGCAGGCATCCATCGATGCCATGCGACGCGGCATCGCGCGCCAGCTCCTCGACGCCGTAGCGGACCACGGGATTCAGGTACGTGAACAGCAGCAGCGGGATCTCCGAACGCGCGCGAATTTGCGCCGCGATGTCGAGCACGCCTCGCAACGTCGTCCCCGCGCGCAAGGCCCGCTCCCCGGCGCGCTGAATCACCGGACCATCGGCAATCGGATCGGAAAACGGAACGCCAAGCTCGATCAGATCCGCGCCGCCGCGTTCGAGCGCCTCCACTAAAGAGACGGTGCGCGCGGGCGAGGGATCTCCGGCGGTGATGTAAGCGATGAGAGCTTTCTTTTCGAAAACGCGAGAGATCCGGCTCACGCGGAGTCCAGTTCCTGGAAGTTTTGGCGGTAGATGTCGATGTCTTTATCGCCGCGCCCCGAAACATTCACGACGAAAATTTTGTCTTTCGCGCGCGGCGCCCGTGCGATGGCTTCGGCTACGGCGTGCGCCGATTCGAGCGCCGGGATAATGCCTTCCGTCCGGCTCAATACCTGCGCGGCTTCAAGCGCCTGTTTGTCTCCAATCGAAACATATTCGGCGCGGCCGTTGTCGTGCAGCCACGCGTGCTCCGGACCGACCAAAGCATAATCGAGCCCAGCCGAAACCGAATGGGTTAGCGACACTTGCCCATCCGCATCCTGCAGCAAATAGCTGCGCGCACCGTGCAGCACGCCGGGCGATCCACCGGAAAAACGGGCCGCGTGTTGACCGAGCGCCGAGCCTGAACCGCCGGCTTCAATCCCAATCAATTGCACTGAATCGTCGGGAATAAACGCGTGGAAAATTCCGATGGCGTTGCTGCCGCCGCCGACACACGCGAAGATAGCGTCCGGCAGCCGGTCTTCGGCTTTTAAGATTTGTTCGCGGGTTTCTTCGCCGGTCACCTTATGAAATTCGCGCACCATCAATGGATATGGGTGCGATCCGAGCGCGGACCCCAGCAGATAGTGCGTGGTCGCGATATTGGTTACCCAATCGCGCATGGCTTCGCTAATGGCGTCTTTGAGCGTGCGGCTGCCATTTGTGACGGCAACCACTTTCGCCCCCAGCAGGCGCATGCGGAAGACATTCAAGCGCTGCCGCCGCATGTCTTCCTCGCCCATGTAGACGGTGCAATCGAAGCCAAAAAGCGCGCACACGGTGGCCGTCGCGACACCGTGCTGCCCCGCGCCGGTTTCGGCGATGATGCGCTTTTTTCCCATGCGCCGGGCGAGAAGAGCCTGCCCCAGGCAGTTATTGATTTTGTGCGCGCCGGTATGCAGAAGGTCTTCGCGTTTCAGATAAATCTTCGCGCCGCCGAGCGTTTCGGTCAGCCGCCGGGCGAGATAGAGCGGCGTGGGGCGGCCGGCGTAGTGATGCAGTAAATCGTCCAGTTCGGCATGAAACGCCGGATCTTCCCGCGCTTCGAGAAACGTCCGTTCCAATTCTTCCAGCGGAGACATCAGCACTTCCGGGACATAGCGTCCGCCGAAAGGTCCAAAGTGTCCGCCGGTATCGGGTTGCGAAATCATAAGAGAGCCGCTTTGAGAAACCGTGCCATGCGCGCGCGATCTTTTTTTCCGGGCGAGCTTTCGATTCGCGAACAGGCGTCGACGCCCCACGGTTGAGTGATCTCGATTGCGAGCCGGACGTTTGCCGCGTCGAGCCCTCCGGCGACGATCACTTTCCGCGATCCGCCGGCTGCCAGCGACCAATCGAAATTCTGTCCCGAACCGCCGAAAGGGCCGTCGAGCAACACCGCTTCCGCCGGGTAGCGGTCTAGGCTTGCAAACGTGAAATCCGCGGGGACGCGGGCGGCTTTCCAGACGCGCAAGTGCTCGGGAAAATCTTCGGGCGGTTCATCGCCATGCAGTTGGATGACATCGAGATGCAGCATTTCCGCGATCTCCGTCACGCGCGCCGGGGCTTCGTTCACGAAGACGCCGACTTTCCAGGCCGTGGTGGGCAGGGCGCCGATCCAGTGTTGTAGTTCTTGTGGAGCGATGTAGCGAGGGCTTGCCGGATAGAAGTTGAAACCGAGCGCGCCGGCCCCGTGCTCGATGGCGGCGAGCGCGTCTTCCGCGTTTGTGATCCCGCAAATTTTAGCGAACACCAACCAACTCCCGAATTGCTGCCGTGGGGTTTGCCGACCGCATCAGGTGCTCGCCAACCAGGAACGCGTCGAAACCCGCATCCGAGAGCCGCTTCACATCATCGGCGGTCCGGATGCCGCTCTCGCTAATCTTGAGCGTTCGGGAGGGAATCTTGCCCACCAGATCGAGAGAAGTTTCGAGCCGCACCTCAAACGTCCGCAAATCGCGATTGTTCACGCCGATAACTTCCGCGCCGGATGCGACGGCGGCCGCGAGCTCGCGCGCATCGTGTACTTCCACCAGCGCGGCCATGCCATATCTTCCCGCCGCCTCGCGCAAATCGCGCATTTGCCACTCGTCCAAAACCGCGGCGATCAACAGAATGGCATCCGCGCCACTCGCCGCGGCTTCGAGCACCTGATACTCGTCAATCGTGAAATCCTTACGCAATATCGGGAGGTCCACGGCGGCGCGCACCGATTCAAGATCCTTCAAACTACCCTGAAAGAAATCGCGATCCGTCAGAACGGAAATCGCGGCCGCACCGCCGTTCCGGTACTGAGCGGCAATAAGCGCTGCGTCGAAATTCGTCGAAAGCACGCCCCTGCTGGGCGACGCTTTCTTGATTTCGGCGAGAATCGCGGGCCGCCGCGCCCGAAGCACCCCAGCGAAATCGCGCCGCTCTACCGTTTGAGCGCGCCGCTCAAGAACAGTTTCGCCTACGCGCGCTTCCGCCAATTCCACCTTCTTGCGGGCTACGATCTGCTCCAGAATCAAATTTAATGGTACATCCACGCGTGGCGATCAGCCTTTCAGGATTCGCCGCAATGTGTATTGGTCGGGCCGCATGTTCTCGTGCTCGATTTTCTTCCAATCGTCGGTGACGTGAATCAGCTTCCCGCTGATATGATTCGATTTCTCCGACGCGAGAAACAGCGCGAGATGAATCTGCTTTTCGGCGGACACACCGCCGGTCATCCGCACATGCTCGGCGTCCATGATTTCCTTTTGTCCAGCGCGCTCGCCTGCCTGCAAAATCTCATCCGTCATGCTGGTGTAAGCGCCTCCGGGAGAAAGCGAATTCACTTGGATATTGTGGTCGCGAACCTCTTCCGCCACGCACTCCACCAGCCGTGCGATCGCCGCCTTCGACGCGGCGTAAGGCGCGAAATACGGACGGACGTTGGACGAGCCGCCTCCGCCGAGCACGATAATTTTGCCCGAACGCCGGTCGATCATTTGCGGCAACACGGCGCGCATGGAGTGCATCACGCCGCGAATATTCGTATCGAGAACATCCGCCCACTCTTTCGGCTTTCCTTCCGCCAGCGTACCGATGGGCCCTTGCATTCCCGCCGCGGCGATCAGTACGTGGACGCCGCCGAACACCGCCTGCATGCGGTCGACCGCCGCCGAGATTTGCTCGTAGTCCCGGACATCCGCCCGGATGCGAAGCGCCGTTCCGCCGGCGTGTTCGATCTCGAGCTTCGCCAAATCAAGTTCAGGCTGGCTGCGGGCGAGCAAGCCCACGCGCGCGCCGTGAGCGGCGAATCCAATTGCCAGGCGCTTCCCGATGCCGCGCCCCGCACCGGTGATCAAGACTCCTTTGTCCTTGAACGAATGCAAGCGCTATTATCTCCGAAAGATTCAATACATACCGGCGACAGTAAACCTCTGGTACATCTCCGCCGCATTCGCGGGCGTGACCATGCTGGATTCGATGGTGTAGTCTTTATCGGGTTTGAACGCGGGATCTTTTAGCATCTTGTTGGCGATCTCGACCGCTTTGTCCACGCACAACGGATACACGAACGTCGCGGCCAACACGCCGTCCATTACTTTCTTGATTCCGCCGGCTGAGCCGCCCAGCCCATCCACGCCGGCGAAAATCATATCCTTGTCGCGGCCCAATTCTTTCGCGGCGAGATACGCCCCGATCGCCATCGGATCGTTGTGCCCGTACACCACGTCAATCGAAGGTTGCGCGCGCAGCACTTCGGTCATGCGATCCTTCGCGCGCGCCTGAATCCAATCCGCGACCGGCTCGGCGACTATTTTGACTTCGGGAAATTTCTTGAAAACTTCGCGCGCGCCGGCGTCGCGGT
>JALYXS010000238.1 GCA_030946965.1 Acidobacteriota bacterium | reverse complement strand
TTTATTCATGGATGGAGCGACACTCGCGAAGTCCGTCCCCCTGAATCGAAGGCTTACGCCGTTCTCAATGACGTTGAGCAGTCAATTTCCGGGGGCGTACTGGAAGCATTTCGCAACTATCAAATACAGCCGGTGCCATGGAGCCACCGGGGCGAAATAGTCACGGAGCTTGCTGCGTAGTTTGGTAGCCTGAGCGTCATGAATAGCCAAGTCTGGAAGGGTTTGGGCGCGGGATTGATTGGCGGATTAATCGCTTCGTTCGCAATGGGCCCGGCGCATTCGCTTGCGTCGAAATTAGCAGGCGGCGGCGAGTCCCAGGGGGAAGACTCCACCGTCAAAACGGCCTCGGCAATCTCGGAAGGCGTGGCGCAACACAAGCTAACTCCGGAACAAAAAAAGGTCGCGGGTCCCGCGGTGCACTTCGGGTTTGGAGGCGCGGTCGGGGCTGCTTACGGCGTGGCGGCGGAACTTCTTCCGGAAGTTACCACCGGGTATGGGATACCGTTCGGAACGGCTGTCTGGTTGGGCGCTCACGTCGTCATGGTTCCAGCGCTGGGATTATCGAAACCCGTCACTGAGTCTACGATTCCGAACGAGGCTACCGAGCTAGTGGCGCATTTCATCTATGGCGGAGTGACGGAGCTCTGCCGGCAATGGCTGCGGAAAAGCATCCTGAAGTAATAGAATAGCGGTCATGGCCGCTCCGCTGCATAAAAATACTCCCGATCTCGCCAGACGCGATCTTCTAAAAACCACCCTAATGACGGCCGCCTTGACCGCCGCTTCCCAAAGCTCAAGCCAGGCCGCTACAACCAAGATCGGCATGCCCGGACCGTATCCAGGGCGCGTCGTCGAAGTGCATCATCCGGGTTGCATCGTATCGGATGCGTATCAGGCGCAGCCCATTGAGAAGATGATGCAGCGCGGGATGACCGAACTGACGGGCGCCCCGGCGTGGCCCGATGCCTGGCGCGCTCTGTTCGAGAAAGGCGACGTGGTCGCGATCAAAGTCAGTCCGGTTGGCGGACCCAAGCTTTGCTCCGACGCCTTGGTGTTGAATCAAATTATCGATGGACTCAAGCAGGCGGGCGTCAAACCCGCCGATATCCTCGTGTTTAATCGCTACCGCGAAGAGTTCCTGACGGCGGGATACGACAAGTGGCTGCCGCCCGGCGTCCGCTGGGACACGGCGTCGCAACGATACGATGAAGTGCAGCTCGATATGGGCGGCTACGATCCCGATCATTTTATGGAAATGGCGCTGATCAAGCCCGGCGAGAATATGAACGACGCGCACTTCCGGCGCTCTTACGTGGCTAAAGCGATCACGCAACAGGTGAACAAGCTGATCAATTTGCCGGTGCTGAAGCATCATCAATCGGCCGGCGTGACCATCGCGCTCAAGAACATGTCGCACGGCTTGGTGAACAACGTCAACCGCAGCCATCTCACGCCGACGCTCAACGCTTGCGGCTCTTTCATTCCCTCGGTGGTGAGCCTGCCGGTGTTGCGTCAAAAAGCGGTTCTGCACATCTGCGATGGCGTGAAGGCGTCCTGGCACGGCGGCCCCGGCGGCAAGTCGCAATACATCTGGGAGCACAAGACGATGTACTTCGCGACCGATCCGGTGGCTCTCGATAAGACCGGCTTGCAAGCCATCGACGCGCAGCGCGCCCTGAAGGGCATGGAATCGATCGCGCTATCGAAGCCCGACAAGGACAGCCACTTTCTGAATTGCCAGGTGGAGCACATCGAGATCGCCGGAATGCTCGGCTTGGGCGAATTCGATTCGAAGAAGATCAGCGTGAAGAAGGTAGAGCTTGCTTGACGGCTCCTCGATTGACGTGCCACTTGTACGTGGCCGGTTTGGGCAGACTGCAAGACGCGATTTCTGGTGGGTGACGCCGCTGCTGGTGTTCCTCGGCTTCTCCACATTCATCGTTTACTCGACGTGGGCCGCCTTTCAAGGTGAGCATTACCGTTTCGGTCCGTATCTTTCGCCGTTCTACTCTCCAGAATTGATTGGAGACGTTAAGCACGCTTGGTTCGGCGCGAAACCCGCGTGGATCCCCGCTTGGCTGCCGTTCACGGGAGCGTTGCTGATCCTGTGGGCGCCCGGCGGATTCCGATTTACCTGCTACTACTATCGCGGCGCTTATTACAAAGCGTTTTGGGCCGATCCGCCGTCCTGCACGGTCGGCGAGCCACGGAAAAAATATCTCGGCGAGCGATCGTTTCCGCTGAATCTGCAAAATGTTCACCGGTATTTTTTGTATCTTGCGCTAATCTTTTTGGTACTCCTCGCGCACGATGCGTGGGAAGGGTTCTGGTGGCCTGACTTCCAGATCCACGCCGGCTCCCTTGTGTTGCTTCTCAACGTAATTCTGCTCAGCAGCTATGCTCTTGGCTGCCACTCCCTGCGCCATTTAGCAGGTGGATTTCTCGATCGTTTTTCACGCTCGCCGGTTCGCAAAACCGCCTACGATTGCGTAAGCTGCCTGAACCGCCGTCACATGATGTGGGCTTGGCTGAGCTTGTTCATGGTCGGATTTTCAGACTTATACGTGAGGATGTGCTCGATGGGTATCTGGCGGGACTGGAGAATTTTTTAG
>JALYXS010000206.1 GCA_030946965.1 Acidobacteriota bacterium | reverse complement strand
CGCCGAAACCGCGCTCAGCGAACACAATGCCACGAACGCTACAGACGCTCTGCGATGCATAGCTTCCTCTACTTATCTAAACTCCAGAGTAACAATCGAAGTTGCGGTCTGTTTGAAGCGGGCCTTGAAACAGGCCGATTCCGGCGATGCCCGCGGCGCCTTGGTCCATGCATTCCCGAATGCGGCTGCCTGAAATTCCACCCAGCGCCAAGACTGGCATGTGCACGGCTGACGCGGCTTCGCGCAATGCGGCCAAACCGAGCGGCTGCTTCGACCCGGTCGTGAAAATCGGTCCGAAGACGGCGAAAGTGGCGGATTCCTCCTCGGCGCGCCGCACGTCCTCGACGGAGTGGCACGACACGCCGATTTGGAATGGAGGAGGAACACTCGTTAAGATGCGCCGTGGAGCGATCGAGTTACCCGGCAAGTGAACGCAGCGGGTTCCGCTGGCAATGGCCACGTCCACGCGGTCGTTTATGAAAATTTGTGTGCCGGCGGGATTGGGCAGTGCGAGAACGCGCTCGACGAGCGCCAGGAGTTCACGCGTTGAGAGGTCTTTCTCGCGAATTTGAATCATCTCGATTCCGGCGGCAAGAGCGCTCGCGATCACGGGCAGCAGCGGCTCGATTCCGCCTAACTGATGGCGGTCGGTTATGTAGTAGCGCATGGCGCCTTCTTCGCTTTCCGAACCGCGCGGGTCATCAACAGATTTCCAGACTGATCGACCGAGTAGGACCAGCCGGGTGTGACCAGCGTGGTGGAACCATAATCCAACACTAGAGCGGGTCCCAATAAGCGATTGGCGGATACATCGTCCCGCTTCCACACGGGAACCATTTTCCACTTTCCGGCTACATGCACGCGGCGTTTGACCGGTTTCGCCGCGTGAGCCCTCGCTGGGCGGCCAAGCGAAGGCCGCTCCCGCGCCAGCACCGCGCGCACGCGCACGGTAACGATTTCCGTCGCGCGAGTTCGGTCGCAGTATCCATAGATGCGTTCGTGTTCGCGATGAAACGGCTCAACTTCACCACTCATCCAGGGAACGGTCAACTCGTAACTTTGGCCGGCGTACCGGAAATCGGCGAAGCGCTCGATTCGCGCGCCGCGAACCTCCCTGCCGGCGCGGGATTCCAGCTTGCGAAACCGGCGTTCGATGTCTTTGACTTTTAACGCACCCATCGAATAATCGCGCGCGCGGTCGGCTAACAGCATCCCCAACGCGGAGAGCGCCTCGGCGAATCGGGGAACGACCACCGTTGAGATTCCAAGCTCATCGGCGATCTCGCAGGCGTGCAGTCCGCCGCAGCCGCCGAATGCCACAAGCGGGAATTGGCGCGGGTCCTGGCCGCGCTCGACCGATACGACGCGGATGGCGCGTTCCATATTGGAGTTCGCGATTCGCACGATACCTTCGGCCGCGGCGACCAGGCTAATTCCTAGTTGCCGCGCTACTTTCGCGATCGCCGTGGCGGCGCGCGCGGGATCTATCCGCATGGCGCCTCCCAGGAATTGCTCGGGCGCGATTCGCCCCAAAACGACGTGAGCGTCGGTGACAGTAGGTTCATCGCCCGTTCCATAGCACGCCGGGCCGGGATTCGCGCCCGCGCTCTCGGGACCCACGCGCAGGCGGCCGCCTTCATCCACTCGGGCAAGCGATCCGCCGCCCGCGCCGGCGGTGTGGATATCGAGCATCGGAACGCGCACTGGCATCCCATCGACTACCGCTTCGGTCGTGAGGCGAGGCCGCTCTTCGGCCAGGCTGACGTCGGTGGAAGTGCCGCCCATGTCGAACGTAAGCGAACGCGGGAACCCGCTCAACCGCGCCATGGCGGATGCGCCCACGATGCCGCCCGCCGGCCCCGAGAGGATGGTTCGCACCGCATTTTGGCGCGCTTCGGCGGTCGTGAGGAATCCCCCATTCGATTGCATAACCGCAACCGGATGCGGGCAGCCGCGTTGCAGCTCGCCTAGATACGCATCCATCAGCGGGCCGACGTAGGCGTTGATCAAAGTCGTGGAGGCGCGTTCGTATTCGCGGAATTCCGGCGAAATTTGGCTGGAACGGCAGAGGTATCCAAGGCCGTTTAATGCTTCCATCACTGCGCGCTCGTTCGAATCGTTTTCGTAAGAGTGCAGCAGGCAGATGGCAATCGACTCGGCGCCGCTCCGCCGCAATTTTGCCGCAATCGCCCTTAGATTGGCCCGCGTTGGTTTACGGGAAACCGTGCCGTTATAGTAAGTTCGCTCGGGGATCCCGAAACAGAAGGAAGAAGAGATCAGGTGCGGCTTGATGCGCGGCGTGAGGTTGTAGAGTTCCGGCCGGTTTTGGCGTCCGATGTGCGCTAGGTCCTCGAATCCCGCAGTGGTGACGAATGCCGTCTTCGCGCCCTTTCGTTCAAGTAGCGCGTTGGTGGCGACTGTGGACCCATGCACCACTTCCGCCTTCCCCACGGCCGCGGCCCGTTTAATGCCCTCCAGAATTACTTTGGCGGGTGCGCTTGGGTTGGAGCGAAGCTTGAATATTTCAAGCCGGCCATCGTCTTGCAGGACGACGAAATCGGTGAACGTGCCGCCGGAATCGATACCAATCCGCATGGTCTACTGGGGCGCGGGCACCGCTTCACGAGTCTTCTCCACGGCCAGATATCCGCAGGTCACAATTACCAGAAACATCGTCAGAGGTTCGCTGTCACCGAGATTCAGTTCGAACAAACCGCCCAGCATCGTCGCGATCACGCAAGCAATACCGCCGTGCAACAAAAAACGGGCGTTGCTCCGGCCAGGCGGAAGCTGGCCCAAGGTTCTCCCGAAATCGTAGAGAATCTGCAACAGCATCCACAGCAGCATCAGCATCGTGGGAATCCCGCGTTCGGCAGCATATTGCACGTAAATGTTGTGCAGATGGCCATAATAGCCGGTGGGCAGTGGACGCGGAATATCGGCCGGCACCCATTGTAGGAACTGCGCCTTGACCTCTTCCGGACCAAGTCCCAGCCACGGGTGCGCCTCAACCATACGCCAGCCCGTGCGTAGCGCAACAAGGCGGAAGCCATTTGAATCGGTATTTTTCTGCGGTTGAAAAATCGAAACGAACCGCTGGTGTACATGGCCCGGGGCCACCCAGATTGCGAGCAGAATGACTGCCGGGATCGCGATCATGAGCCATCGTTTCCAGAACCAGAGCAGGTAAAGCGCGCCCACCGGAAATGCGAGATAAATGATGCTGCGCGTGTCCCCGAGCACCAGAACGATGGCGATCACGAATCCGCAGACGAGCCACAAACGGTAGCCGCGATTGCGAAGGTCCGGCGCAAAAAAAACAAACGCCATCAGCATGAGCAGCTCGAACATCTGTTGTCCGGAGAAGGTCATCCAATGGCTCATGAATCCGGTAATGCGATCCGCCACGTAGAAGTCGTAAAACCCCCGTCCGAGCGCGTGAGCTTCTTGCACTTTGTTTATGAACTGCACGAGGCCGCGACAAGCGATCAAAGCCCCCGCCGCCGTCCAGCAAAGGAACAGCCGTCGCGCGGTAACCAGATCCCGGATGGTCGAAAAAATCACGAGGACCATCAGGAAGACGTAAAACTTGCGGATTTGCGGAAGCCCCGCCGCGGGATCGGGCGAAAACGCGAGCGAGATCACCGTTCCCAGCAGAAATAATCCGAGCGGAAGCCAGATAGGCGGCAGCCGCTGGCGCGCGCCCGAGAGGAACAACGCCGCAAGCGCAAGGCCAAGTAAAGACTGGCTCACGGCGATCGAAAACAGGATGGCAACCGCGGATGCGAATGTTAGATAAAACGCTGCTTTCTGGAGATTTTC
>JALYXS010000164.1 GCA_030946965.1 Acidobacteriota bacterium | reverse complement strand
TCGGCGCGTTTCGAGACGTCCTGAATGATGCCTCTCTGAACCGCTTCCTTGTTATCGATGTTACTGCCGCCGCACGCGCATAACATCAACGCCGCGAGGCCGGTTCCGGTGAATTTCACGTTCCGATTATAGCGTCCACCAAGCCTGAAACCGTGTATTCCGATGCTTCCACGGTGACTTCTAACCCGCATTCCCGGGCGGTCGCGCTGGTTACCGGGCCGATGCTCGCGATCTTGATCCCCGACAACATTGCGGGTCCGGCCGCGCGCACTAAATTCTTCACCGTGGACGAACTGGTGAACGCAATCCAATCCGGCCGGCGTCCCCCGGAGAAGACCTCGGCTGCACGCCCGGCCAAGCTTTCCGGGACCTCCGTTCGATATGCCTCGACCACCTCAACGCGGGCTCCGCGAGCCGTGAGCCCCGCTGGCAAGACGTCTCGCGCGATCGCGGCGCGGGCAATCAAAATACGCCGAGCGCGGATGTCGAATGGCTCGAAGGCCTTCAACAGGCTCTCGGCGACATACCGGTCGCCCATCAAATCCACTTTTAAGTGAAGTTCCTCGAGCGCGCCGCGTGTCGCCGGACCGATCGCGCAGATCGATCCGCCGATCGACCTTATATCGCTCTTAGAAATGTCGAGGCGCTCCAAAAAGAATCGGACTCCGTTGACGCTCGTGAAGATCAGCCATCCGTATTCCGGCAATTCGCCGATGGCGCGGTCGAGATCCGTGTAGTCCGATGCGGGGCGGATCTCGATGGTGGGCAACTCCACCACATTCGCGCCTAATTCATGCAGTCTTTCCGACAACGCGGAGGCTTGTTCGCGCGCGCGCGTGATTACAACGGTTTGGCGGAATAGGGGTAGGCGCTCATACCAGTTGAGCTTCTCGTGCAAGCGGACCACCTCGCCGACAATGATGGTGGCGGGCGGCTTCAGGGCGAGCTCGTGAATGCGCCGCGGCAGACCGGCGAGCGTTCCCGTGATAGCTTCCTGGTCCGGGCGCGTGCCCCAACGGACCGCGATGGCGGGCGTCTCTGGATCGCGGCCCCGCGCAATGAGCTCCGCCGCAATACGATCGAACGACGTCAGACCCATGAAGATCACGAGCGTTTCCGCGCTGCCCACCTTGTTCCAATCGATAGCGGAAACATCGTGGCCTGTCACGAACGTTACAACGGACGTGTGGTCGCGATGTGTCAGGGGCACGCCCGCATACGCCGCGATGCCGAGCGGGGAGGTAACTCCGGGCACCACCTCAAAGGCGATGCCGGCGTCGGCAAGCGCTTCGGCCTCTTCGCCGCCGCGCCCGAAGATAAAGGGATCGCCGCCCTTTAGCCGCACGACGGTCAGCCCACGCCGCGCGCGCGCGATGAGCATGCCGCAGATCTCTTCCTGTGAATGCGAATGCGCGGACTTCTTCTTGCCGACGTATACTTTTTCCGCGTGAGCGGGAGTGAGGTCGAGCAGCGCCTGGTTCACTAAGTTGTCGTAAAGAACGCTATCGGCGCGCGCGAGCAGACGGCGGCCTTTCCAGGTGATGAGATCTGGGTCGCCGGGGCCAGCGCCGACCAGATAGACCTTACTCAAACGGCGGCATCCCTGGGCAGCAACTCAAATCGCTCCAGGATCTCGCGCGCGCCACGGTCGAGAAGCGACATCCCCAGATCCCGCCCAAGCTGCGCCGGCCGCCATAAATCGCCCTCGACGGTTTGCCGGACCAGCTTCGTCCCATCGGGTGCGATCACCGCGCCAGTCAAGATCAGTTTCGCGTCGTGGACCGTGGCATACGCGCCGATCGGAACCTGGCATCCGCCGCCCAGTGCCGCGAGAACGGCGCGCTCGGCCGTGATGGCGAAGCGGGTCCAGGGGTCGTCCAGCGGAGCGCAAGCCTCAAGCCCCGCGCCAGTTTCGAGCGTCTCGATCGCAAGCGCGCCCTGCCCCACGGCGGGACACATGATATTCGCCGGCAGCTTCTCCGCGATCCGGTCCTCCCACCCCATGCGCTTCAAGCCGGCCACGGCGAGCACGATCGCGTCGTATTGCTTTTCATCCAACTTGCGCAGCCGCGTATCCACATTGCCGCGAATGGATTCCACCATCAAATCGGGCCGGTGCATGCGTACCTGGGCCGCCCGCCGCAATGAACTCGTCCCCACTTTCGCCCCCGGCTCCAGTTCGGCTAACCGGCCGCCGACCATCGCATCGAGAGGGTCCTGGCGCGGCGGCGTGGCCGCAATCGTCAAGCCTTTGGGCAAATCCGTTGGCAGATCTTTCAGGCTGTGGACCGCCAAATCGATGCTCCCAGCCAGCAGCGCTTCTTCGATTTCCTTGGTGAAAAGCCCCTTGGTTCCCACTTGCGCGAGCGGAACCTCGGTGATCTTGTCTCCCGTGGTCTTGATAACCTCGATGCGTGTCGCGAACCCCCGCGACGCAAGCCGCTGCTGGATGTAATTGGCCTGCCAGAGGGCTAGCTGCGATCCACGCGATCCGATAACCAGCATGGCCCTATTGTCGCAAGAGCTCTACAGAGCGCCCAGTCAAAGACTGAGGGGATGTAGGGACGGGCGGTTTCGCCTGTCTACGGCCGCCGGGGACGCCGGGCCGCCACCCACCTGAATATTGCCCGTGAGCGACATCGCGAGATCGACTTTGTCGCTGACCTTCAGCACGAAGTTGCTCGGGTTCTTCATGCCCCAATCGACATAGGGCATCGTGAACGAAGCCTTCGCCGTGATTTGGCCGTTCTCAAATTTCACCTTCGCGGGAAGCGTCACTTCGTGATCCTGCCCATGAATGCGCAGAACGCCATGAACATCGACTTGGGACTCTCCTTCCATGGAAAGTCTGCCAGTGACGCGATCGGGAGAGAAGGTCGCATCGGGATACCGGTCGCTTTGCAGGATATCGTTGTGCATCCGGCGATCGCGCATGCCGCTCCCGGAACTGCCGCTCCGCGCGTCAACGACAATCTGGCCGCTAGCTGTTCCGTCCGTTGGGTTGAGGCGGACCACGCCATTCTTGACCCGAAACGTTCCGCGAACCGTGTGGAGCACATCGCCGAGAGTGAACTGCACCGTGCTGCGCGCCGGGTCCACCATGACGGAAACATCTTGCGCGTAAGCAGTCGCGCTCACCGCAAATAGGAGCGTGAAGAAAAAGCGAGTGAAGGACTTCATGACTGTAAAACGCGCGAAAATTTGATGGCGGCTTCAACCCCTTCGCTGCCCGAACTGCAGAAGAACGCTTTGCGGAGGCGTCCGGCGGCGCCCGCGCGGAGTTTTTCGGCCAACTCGCCGGAGAGTTCGCGGGATGATTGTGGCCGGCGTTAGGGACGCAGTAACCCGAAACAAAATCGAGGATGCGCGCGCGGCCCGTGGTAAATACTTCCGCTCCAACGCACTGCTCGTACCGGACGTTCATTTGAGAAGGTCCAGCAGCCTCACCCATTGCGGGTTCACGTGCCCGGTATATGTGGCGTTCGAAATCGAAGCTGTTGCCGTCGAGCTCAAGTAATGGCGACGCA
>JALYXS010000159.1 GCA_030946965.1 Acidobacteriota bacterium | reverse complement strand
AATCGGGACGGCTATTCGTCAACGCGAACGAGATGGCGTGGGTCATGCGCCTGATCGAGCGCACGAAGTCCACCGGGCCCGAGACTGGCCGGAGCCTCTACGTGGAGAAGTGCGCGAGTTGTCATCGCGCGGATCGGAAAGGCAGTCCGCCCGAATTTCCATCGCTCGCCGGAATCGGCGAGAAGCATTCCGAGGAGGAAATCGAAGCGGTCGTTCGTAAGGGCAATGGCCGAATGCCCGGTTTCGGTTACCTGAAACGTGAAGAGACGAACGCGATCGTGCGGTTCGTTGCGAAGGGCGAAGACAAAGAGGTGGATCTTGGGTCGAATGAGAAAGCAAAGCCCGATCCGAATATCGAGCAAAAATACCGCTTCGAGGGGTACAACAAATTCCTCGATCCCGATGGCTACCCCGCCTTGCGGCCGCCCTGGGGCACGTTGAACGCGATTGATATGAACAAGGGCGAGATTGCGTGGAAAGTTCCGTTTGGCGAATTTCCGGAGCTTGCCGGCACGATGGGCGTTACGGGCAGCGAAAATTATGGCGGCCCGGTAGTCACGGCGGGAGGGCTGCTCTTCATCGGCGCGACTACGCACGACCGCAAGTTTCACGCGTTCGACAAAGACACGGGCGCGCTGCTCTGGCAAACAGAGCTGCCAGCCGGCGGCAATGCCACGCCCGCAACATATGAAGTGAACGGACGGCAGTTCGTGGCGATTGCCGCGGGCGGTGGAAAATCGGGCGGTGTTTCGGGCGGATCGTACGTCGCGTTCGCATTGCCAGAGTGAACCGTATTCGAAGCCGCCATCGCCCCCAGCATGGCGAATAGGAGCGCGCCGATAATCGGTTCTCGCGTCGGATAATCCACCATCGCGTGCAGCAAAACGGCTGAAGTTCCGATGCCCCATGGACAACGCCAGGAATAGCGAACGCTACCGGCGAAGATCGCGGCTAAAAGGCACATGAACGGCAGCCCTCCTTCGGCCGCCCATTGGGCCCAATCGTTGTGCGCCTCATTGGCCAAACGGGAGTCGTCGAACAGCGCGTAGGCGGGATACACGCCGCGCCAATTGCCGAGACCAAAACCGGCCACTGGGCGGTCGCGAATCATGTGCAGCGTCGATTGCAGCAGCCGCACTCGCGTTTGCGCGGGGTTCGGCTCCTGAAAGTGGGTCCAGATGGATTCCCAGCCCGCGACGGCGGCAAAGACGGCTACCAATCCGAAAGTTCCGAGCGAAATCGCCGCGAACTCCTTCCTTCCAATCGTCCCGCGCCAGTATCCAGCGAGTAGAACGATTGCGATCTCCGCGAAGATCAATAGCGTTCCCACGCGCGAGGCGCTGGCCACGACCGCGGCTGCCATCACGGCGGCGCAGCAAGCATACAGCAGGGAACTCCGGCCGTTCTTCAGCAGCCGGTAAACCGCCACGGGCGTTAGTATTTCGAGGAACGCCGCGAATTGATTTTTGTAAACGAACGGGCCAAACGTCGCACCGGGAGTCTGGAACAGCCAAAAGGCCTTCGCGGGGGCGGTGTAGTATTGCAGAATCGCGACGATTGCGAGACCGCATCCGAAGGCAAGCAGAATCGAAAGCAACATCTGACGATTCCGGCTCGATCCTAAACACTGCAGAGCGATCCAGAAGAATAGCCCGTTGGTTGCCCATAACAGCGTGGCGTTCCAAGTGGCGAAGCCGTAAACCGTGGCGCCGGACGCTAATTGAAGCGGTCCCCACAGCGCGATCGATCCGACGGGCCACAACAGCCAATTGCGCCGCCAGATTCCCCAGCCCCCCAGGCGTTCGCACAGCCAGATGAGCGTGAGCAGCAGAATACCCGCTTCCGGCACGCTGACGGCCCACACGCCCGGCGCCCACGCGACTAGAACGCCGGCAATCAAAGCGGCCGCGAGCGCGACGGCATAATAGCGCTCGCTCACGGGCGAAAGCTCAACGACAGGTTCGCGATACGCAATGAACCTTTCAAACGCATGGCTCCTTGCGGCCGCTTGTAGTCCAGGGAAATGCGCGCCAACGTCCTGGAAATAGGCGCCACGAAATCGAAGGTGCCGGCGCTCCACTCATCGCCACTCAGATCTTGCCCGCAACTCTCCGCAACACACCATCGCAAACCGCTTGCCGGCGCCATGTCCGCGGTTCGATAGCGAAACTGGAACCGGTAGCGCCGGCCTGCAATCAGCGGCGCCGCCTGCCAGAACAGCACCGCTTGTTCTTGCTCTTCGCCATCGAACACGAAACGCATCGCCGGGCCCGATCGAAAAAGGCTGCTGGAAATGCCAGCCTGGACGGGCACATGCCAGTCAAAACCGCGACCGCTGGGGACACTGCTCAAGTCGCCGTTAGTCATTGAAATGCCGAGTTCCGGCCGTAGCTGCTGGCCGCCAGCTGCGTTACATGGCGCTACTGCGTCGACGCTATTGTGCGTTATTAGAAAGTCGCAATAATCCAGTAGCACGGCGGCGTTCTGGGGAGCTGCGGCATCGAGCGACGTGTATACCGCGCGGGCGGCCTCCGGGCGCGAACGGTTGCCTTTAAGGCCGATCAGATACGCCAGATATTGCCCGCGCGAATGCTCAGGGATGGAACGCAGGATTAATCCGGCGTCGTCCGAAACCTTCCAGCAAAGGTCGAAAACCGGCCCTGGATCCCGATCTTGCACGTTCAGACACGCACGCGCTTGAGCCCACACCTTGCCGTCCCGCCGCCGCGCATAAAAGTTCGCGAGGCACCAAGCGGGCGCAAACGTCCGATCCATCCGAACCGCCTCAAGCATAAGCCCTTCAGCTTTTTGCGGGCTCCCGTGCAACTCCGCATCGAGTCCGCGCCGAATCAGTAGAGCGGAATTCCAGGGTTGGAGGCGCGAGGCCACTTCATTTCCACCGGGGGAATTGAGACGCGTCCAGAAAAGGGCGTTCCCTGGAGCTAAAGCTATTGCCCGCTCAAGATCGCCGGGATTGACTTGCGATGCAAGCTTGTCGGCGTAAGCCAGCCGCACCGGCCAATAAAGGCCCGTTGCCGCCAACGCTGCTAGACCGATTCGCACCAGGAGCATGCCCGGTACTATCGGCGGGCTAACTACCAAACTTCAGTGGTGCAACGCTATTTAGATGGCGTCCCCAAGGGGATTCGAACCCCTGTTATCGCCGTGAAAGGGCGGTGTCCTGGGCCAGACTAGACGATGGGGACGAGAGAATTGACGACATCTTTACTGTATCCGCCATGCCTTAATACGTCAACTCTGGAGAAGTTTGGAAGTCTAGTTGCACCGGTTAAGTGAGAGTAGCGGCGATCCGGCTCACTAGTCGATCGTTGTTTCACCTAACCGCTTCCAAGGATTCAATTTAAGGAGAGATGAGCCATGAACTTGAAACATTTCATGATGTCCGCAGGCGTTTTATTTGCGGGTGTCGCGGCAACAATCGGCAGCATGCAGGCGCAGGGACCGCTTTACGACAAAGTAATCGTCGATCTTCCCTATAAGGTGAGTCTGAACAATACCGTTCTAGAACCGGGCCACTACGTGATCCGTCAATTAGACACGGCCGGTGGGGGCAGTCGCGTTCTCCAGATCTTCACCGATAACGGAATGAAGCTGAAGACGACAACACAGACTATCGCCACGCTTGACAACAACACACCGGAGAGCACAAAGGTGGTGTTGCATCATTACGGTCAAGATTATTACTTTGATAAGATCTGGATTCAGGGGAAGAATTACGGATATGAGTTCCCGCTACCTCCGGCAGTGAAGTCTCGCCAGAGTGAGCGGATGGAGCCCTACACGGTGGCGGCGAAGTATGAGCCCACTGCCCCGAAAGAAGAAACCGTTGCCAGCAATAGCTCCACCGTGAATTCCGCCCCGGCGACCACGGCGGCCAATACGGCCACGACCGGCAATACGGCGACGTCGGCACCCGCCGCGAATACGTCAACCGATTCGACTAGCACCATTGCGCGGAATCAGACGCCCTCGAATACCGGCAACTCTTCTAGCGTTTCGAACGCGCAGCAGACTTCAACAGATGATGATTCGCGTTCCAGCCGTCGCATGCCGAAGACTGGCGGCGATTGGTTAATGATGCTGCTCAGTGGCGGCATGCTCTCCGGAGCAGGCTTACTGCTGCGTAAATCGGCTGCTCGTTAACGCAAGGTTGTCTCAAACGCCTCTCATGAGCGCGGACAGGATTTCTCCCAGTTCGCGCTCCTTTTCTGTTTACGATCCCATGGCCCGCGTTGCAAAGATTTTTGCGTCTTGGCTGTTTCTTATTTCCGGATGCTACTTTGTTGTTAATGGAGGTCTCGAATATTACGAGGCGCACAAGACTCAATCCGAAGTAGCCGCTTTCTGGAAAGACGACGCTCCCGCCCCCAATACTCCCGATGTAGCGCTGCAAGAGCACAAATCGGCACATCCGCCGACTTTAGCTTATCCCTACCGCGGCAAGCCCGTGGCGCGACTAATGATCCCGCGTCTGGAAACCAACCTTTTCGTCCTCGAAGGAACTGACCAACGCACGCTCCGTCTAGCCCCTGGCCATATGGAAGGAACGGCGATGCCGGGCGCCGATGGCAACTGCGTGATTGCGGGGCATCGCGATACGCATTTCCGCGTTCTTCAAAATATCCGTAAGGGCGATGAAATCGTTCTCGAGTCGGACGGCAGCCCACACCGTTATCGAGTATCCGGGCTCAGCGTGATTTCTCCTAACAATACTAAGTGTTTGGACAATACCAAAGAAGCCGTTCTCAATCTAATTACCTGTTACCCGTTTCACTATGTCGGTTCCGCGCCGAAGCGCTTTGTGGTTCATGCCGGCCTCGAAACCACCGTCGGCTCCGGCATCTAGCCTTAAAAACTCATCGCGTAAAATACACTAATGCCGGAAAGCACCGACGAATTTTATCGTATTCAAAAGCTGCCTCCCTACGTTTTCGCCGTTCTCAACGAAATGAAAGCGCAGGCGCGCGCCGATCAGTTAGACATCGTGGATCTCGGGATGGGCAACCCGGACGGATCCACGCCCCGGCCCGTGGTGAGTAAGTTGGTGGAAGCGGCGCGGAATCCCAGGAATCATCGATACTCTACCTCGAAAGGCCTGCCGCACCTGCGTCAGGAGATCGTAAAGCGTTATCAGGCGAATTACGACGTAACGCTCGATCCCGAATCGGAAGCTATCGTCACGATCGGCGCCAAGGACGCGTTGGCACATCTGCTGTTCGCTATCGTTGGACCTGGCGACGTGGTGGCTTCGCCGAATCCCGCTTATCCGATTCATCAATACGGCGTGGTAATGTCCGAAGGGCACGCCTGCACGCTGCCCATGCCGGACGCGGCGACATTCCTCGACCGCCTCGAAGACCTTTATCGCGGGGCGCGTCCTCCGAAAATTATCCTGATTTCATTTCCTCATAATCCGACCACCACCTGCGTCGATCTCGATTTCTTCCGGGAGATCAT
>JALYXS010000150.1 GCA_030946965.1 Acidobacteriota bacterium | reverse complement strand
GCAGACCCCGCTAACGCGCAAGCGACGTATGCCGAGTTCGGCGCAACGCTCCAAGACATTCGCCCGGAAGACTTTGCGGAGCGCGGCAGTTTCTTTCGTTTTGGACGCGATCCGCGCGGCTTCGATATTCTTCCCGACATCCCCGGGGTCGATTTGACGCCGCATGGGAACGACGGGTTGAAGGGGCGATTGCCGGGATAACCGGCCTTCAGGCGTTTTTCATTTCAAGTGCCGATCTTATCCCCGCAAAGCTGGCGTCCGGGCGATTCCAAGACCTCGCCGACGTGGAGGCGATACGCAAGGCAGCCGAGATCCAAGCACCACGCAACGCACGGAAGAAGCCCACGGGACCCAACGGCCCTGACGATCGTTAGAGGCCGCGCGCGGACTGTCAATTTGAGTGTTCCACCCTTCGCCAACACAACTTTTGATGGTTCAGCGGGTATTATGTAGTATCCCCATGAGGCTCGTCTTGTCCCTGGTTGCCGTTCTAACGATGGCAAGGCCCGTGTTTCCAGCAACTTTCGGCGCCGTCGTCACTCCCAAGGGAGGCGCCGCTTACTCCGATCTCATCCTCGACGAACCGCGCGGACGCATTTACCTGGTCAACAGCACCGCTAATCGGATCGAAGTTTACTCCATCGCGCAGCGCACGTTTCTGAATCCCATCAAGACCGATACACAGCCCGTGGCCGCCGCCTTATCGCGGTCCGGCAAGTTTCTGTATGTCACCGCTTACACCAGTTCCGCGCTCGATATTATCGATCTCACGGCCCAATCGCTCACTTCGCGCGTCACCATCCCATCAAGCCCTGAAGGAGTCGCCGTCGGCGGCGACGACCGCGTGCTGATCACGACCATTGGCAGCGCGGGCAGCCAGAACAACACGCTCTTCATTTACGATCCGAACGGTCCCACCGGCAACAACCTGACCAGCGTCGCCCTTCCTTTCCCTCCTCCCACCCCACCGGCACTCCCTCCGGTTCCCGGACGGGTATTTCTCTCGTACCGGAGTAAGCTGCTTACCACCAGGGACGGCGCCTATATCGTCGGCGCAAACGGCGTTTCAACGAACAATCGAGTGGTGTTCGTGTATGAGGTTGCCTCCGCTAGCGTCTTGCGCAGCCGGAGCGTCACCAGCCTTTCGAACGTGCTCTCCGTCTCGCCCGACGGCTCCCGCTTTATGGCCGGATCGTCGTTGTTCGATACCAATACGCTCGCGGTGCTGGCGCAGGAGAATATTGCCAACTCGCCATTCGCTTTCCCGTCCGGCAATGCCAACAATTTCAACCTCCAACAGAATCAGGGCGGCAGCGTTTTCGCGCCCGACGGTTCGACGCTTTATGCGGCTTTCAATATCGCCCCCGTGCAGAATCCGCCGGCGCGCGCCAACGTTACGCGCCTGTTGTTGAACGATCCTGAAAACCTGCTGATCAAGCTCGGGCTGCAGCTGCCCGAAAATCTGGCCGGACGCATGGAGATTACTTCGAACGGCGACACTATTTACGGGATTTCGGAATCGGGGTTCGTGATTCTTCCGGTCGGCATGTTGAGCCAGAGTCCGATTGCGATTCCCGATAGCCAAGTCGTGTTTCTGGCGACGGACCAGTGCGGCGTAACAGCCGCCATGAACACGGTGCAGAATGCGGTGAACAACGCGGGCAAGGGGCGATTGTCGGTGAACGCCCAGGCGTATACGCTTCCGAACACGGCGGTGGGGGGCTTAGGCGGGAATGGTGGAGCGGGAGGCGGAATTATTTTCCCGATCCGGGGCGGCCCGGGCATAATCATTCCCATCGGCGGCGGCTTTCCCGGCGGGGGAGGATTCGGGGGCGGCGGAACAGGTGCAGCCCCAGGGACCACGGTCATCACGCCGGCTGCCGGCGCGACCACTCCTTTAGAACAGACAATTCCAAACGGCAATGGCGCGATGCTCCGGTTTCAAATCAATCCGTCGGCGGCGCGCACGCTCGGCACGGTCGCCCCAAGCGACTTCCTGATCCAATCTCCGGAAGCCGTCAATATTCCGGCCAACGTTCGCGTATTCCAGAACACGCGCGACGCGGATGCGCGCGGAACCATTCTCCCCGTGCCGGCCGATATCAGCGCGGGCGAAGGTCTCATGAATCTGCTGGGCGATACCGTCCGGCAACGCCTCTACATCGCCAACTCGGGTTTGAATCGCGTGGAAGTATTCGATCTTCGCACAAAGACGTTTCTAAGCCCGATTAAGGTCGGCCAACTGCCCCATTCGATGGCTTTCGGGACCGACGGAAACACGCTTTACGTGGCCAACACCGGCGGCGAATCGGTCAGCGTTGTCGACCTCGATAAAGCGCAAACGGTGAAGCTGGTGAAATTCCCCCCGCTGCCTTTCAATTCGGGCCTGCCGCTGGTGACTCCGGCCGATATCGCGTCGAGCCAGCGGGGGCCGCAGATGGTAATGTCCGATGGCACGCTCTGGAAAATCGACGGCGATCAGGCTGTCCCGCGTACTCTAAACCCGGCGGTGTTCGGCGCTAATGTACGCACCGTGGCGGGCGGAAACCCGGCCGTGCGCACCATGGCCTCCACGCCGGGCGGCGAATACGTTCTGCTGGTTACTGGCGCCGGAAACGCTTATCTATACGATGCCGGCGTCGACGACTACACCCTCGGGCGCCAGATATTCACCGCGCCGCTTACCGGTTTCCTGGGGCCCATCACGGCTGGCCCAAAGGGGCAGTACTACGTCGCCAATGGAACGGTTCTCAACGCTTCTCTAACGCCGATTTCCTCCGCTCCGGTTGCGACCGGCCCGGTCGCGGGCGGAACCCTGCCGGGCATAGGGGGCCCGAACGCCACGGCTAGCTCGCGGCCCATCTCCGCGGTTGCGGCCGTCAACCAGAACACATACGCGCGCTTCTCGCAGCCGATCCGGGCAAGCGTCAACGCGGCCGTTACCGATGCCGGAATCGTCGAGCTGGTGGACGCCACCACGGGATTTACGACACTCGCCTCCACTTCTCTCGAAGGCGCGCCGTCCGCCGTCACGGGAAACACGCGAGTAGCCGTCAGCGGCCGGACGCTTTACGTCGATCCTAATGCGGACTACGCCTATGCCGTGACGGCCAGCGGACTTTCCGTCATCCCGCTCGCGCCCGTCAATCCCAAAGACCGTCCGCTTGTAAACAACAACGGCATTGTCAGCCAGGCGAGTTACTTACCGGCGGTGGCTCCGGGGAGCTTAATCGCGATTTTCGGGCAAAACCTGGGCCAAAGTTCCACGCCTGGTACTGGTACGCTCCCGACGGTTCTCGGCGGCACCTGCGTGACCCTCAACAATCAGCCGTTGCCTTTGCTGCTCAACTCCAACGGACAGATCAACGCACAGATTCCCCCCACCCTCGCTGCTGGACGCTATTCGTTGGTGGTGCGCTCGATTGACCGGCAGGCGGCATCCTCGACGGCTACCGTGACGGTTTCGAAGTACGCGCCGGCCGTCTTCGTTAGCCCCGGCGGGCAGCCCGCAATCGTCCATCAGGATGGTAGCGCCGTGACCAAGGACTCTCCCGCCAAGCGCGACGAACATCTGATTTTATATGCCACGGGATTAGGTCCCACGCACGGCGGGACAGTGGCCGCCGGAAAACCCGCGCCGTCGAACCCGCTGGCCGTTACCGATAAGGTGCAGGTGTTCTTTGGGGATCCGAGATTGTCGCAATCGCAAGTGATTGTCGAGTGGAGCGGGCTGGTTCCCGGCTACATCGGACTGAACCAAATTAACCTGGTAGTACCGGGCGCGCACACCAAAGGCGATGCCCTGACGGTGACCATTCGCATCGGTGGCGTCAACAGTCCTTCAACCGGGCCGGCGGTTCCTAAAGTAGCGGTTCAATAACGGGTGCAATCACCCCGCGGTAATCCGAAAGTTTCTTAGGAATACACCCTTCCCCTACAATCCTCGCTTTCCATTTAGCTCTAGGTATAGGAAAATACAGCCTAGTGAACCAGCCATGCGTTATTTAGCAATTGTTGTCGCAGCTCTTACGCTCGTGTCATGCAGCAATGATCCGAATGTTGTCAAAGCGAAATACCTCGACATTGGAAACAAGTATTTCGACCGGGGCAAATATAAAGAGGCCTCCATCTACTACCGTAAGGCTCTTGCTAAAGATCCGAAGTACGGGGAAGGCTACTACCACTATTCGCTCACGCTGATGAAGCAAGGACAGTTGAGCAATGCCGTGGGAATGCTGCGCCGGGCCGCGGAACTGCTACCGGCGGGAACGCCGGATTCGAACGATGCGAAATTGCAACTGGCGCAAATCCTGCTGCTGGCATCCGACAATCCAAACCTGGCTGGCCGCAATCAGCCGTTATTGGACGAGGTTGAGCAACTGGCGAATGGCATGTTGAAACGAAGCCCCAATCTATACGAAGGGCACAAAATTCTGGGCGATCTCACGCTCGCCAAATCGCTCGATTATTACCGGCGGAATAATTTGCCGGAATCGAAGAAATTGATGGACGGCAGTATCGCCGAGTATCGCAAGGCGCTACAGCTCAAGCCGGGGGATGTGAACGTAATGATCCCGATGGCCCGCACGCTGACGCTTTTCGGCGAGGCGACCGAGGCGGAGCGAATGTATAAAACGATCCTCGATAAAGACAAAACATTTACGCCGGCTTACAAGGATCTCTACCGTCTTTATCTGTCGCAAGGCAGAAACGCCGACGCCGAGAGCACCTTGAAAAAGGAAATCGCGAATAATCCAAAGGACTATTCGGGGCAAACGGATCTGGCGTCGTTTTACTACAGCACCGGCAATAAAGCCGAGATGGCGAAAGTTCTCGCTCGCTTGAAATCCAACGCGAAAGAGTTTCCGCAGGCCTACATGACCGCTGCGGATTTTTATTTTCGCAATGGCGATGCCGACGAAGCCATCCGGCAATTACAGGAAGGCATCAAAAACGACCCCGGGCGCAAGCTCGATTACGAAAAGCGAATCGTCGAGGTTGAGATCCGCCAAGGCAAAACGGAACAGGCATATGAGCGGGATATCAACATCCTGAAGCAGAACCCCAAAGACATGGAAGCCCGCGGCATGAAGGCGGCATTCCTACTCGACAAGGGAGACATTAACCAAGCCATCGTGGAGTTGCAGGCGGTCGTGACGGCGAACCCGGACAACTTCGTCGCGCGCTTCAACCTGGGCCGCGCGCATGTCGCCAAGGGCGAACTCGACCAGGCTCGCCAGCAGTTTGAAAAATCGGTCGAGCTGCGCGGCGATTATCTTCCGGCGCGCACGGCTTTGGCGCAGCTTGCCCTTTCCCGAGGAGATTTCAGCGGCGCTTTAAAAGAGGCACGGGAAATTGAAAAGATCGATAAGAATAACGGGTCCGCCCTATTGATCGAAGCGTCCGCGCTGTTGCGCTTGCATCGTTACCCGGAATCGCGGGCCATCCTGGACCGGTTGATCGCGGCAAACCCGAAGCAGGCGGACACGCTGCTCGAAATGGGCGTGCTCAATCTGAACGAGAAGAAATACAAGGAAGCGCTGGACTCGTTTCGCCGCGCTTGGGAAGCCGATCCGCAGAACATGAAGGGGCTTCTCGGTCAATCGGAAACCTTGGTGTTCATGGGCCAACAGGATCAGGCCTTGAAGCTCCTGGAATCGGAAGTCCAGAAGCACCCCGATAAGCCGGATCTCCGCCGGGAGTTGGCGAACCTGGAGACGCGCGAAGGGAAATACGACCAAGCGCTGGCGGATTATCAGACCCTGATGGATAAGTACAAAACGTCTCCGCGGCAATATGGCGATCTGCTATTCCGTATCGGCGTGGCCTATCGGCAAAAAGGCGATCTGCAACATGCGATCGAGTATCTGGAAAAAGCGAAAGATCAAACGCCGGACAACGGATTCGTGCTGAACCAGCTTGCCCTGATGCTGGAAGCGGCGGGTAAACATAAGGAAGCGGCCACGGTATATCAGAAGGTGATTCAGAACGATCCTAACAATGCCGAAGCGCTGAATAACCTTGCATTTTTACTGGCTGAAACCGGCGGCAATTTGGACGAGGCCCTAACGCTCGCCAATCGCGCCAAGCAGCGGTTACCCGACGTATGGGAAATCTCGGACACGATCGGCTGGATCTACATCAAAAAGAATTTGAGCGATAACGCTATCGAAGTCTTGCGCGAGCTTACCAGCCGCGTGCCGCAGAATCCGACCTACCACTACCATTTCGCCATGGCCTTGATGCAGAAAGGCGATAAAGCGCAGGCGCTGAAGGAAGCTCAGTTGGCGCTCGATCGGAAACCGTCGAAGGAAGAAGAAGGGCGAATTCGGGAACTCATGCAAAAAATGGCGTAGCGATTCCGCTCGGGCACGCTAGTCAAGCCGTGATCGCTTCGAAATGCCGATGCGGCGAGATGGAATGGCCCATGCCGCGGGCGGCGGCCTGAACGTCGTTTTGCACCATCTCCCGAATTAACGATTCGAACGAATACGTCGGCTCCCAGCCGAGTACGCGGCGGGCCTTGCTGGAATCGCCGATGAGCAGGTCCACTTCGGCGGGACGGTAGAACCGCTCGTCCACTTTCACGAAATCGCGGTAGTCCAGACCCACTTCGGCAAAGGCGCGTTCGCAGAACTCGCGCACGGTGTGGGTCTGTCCGGTCGCGATCACGTAGTCGTCGGGTTCGGAATGTTGCAGCATCATGTGCATGGCGCGAACGAAGTCGGCGGCATGCCCCCAGTCCCGGCGCGCTTCCAGGTTGCCGAGCCGCAGTTCCGAAGCAAACCCCAGCTTGATTCGGGCCACTCCGCTGGTAATTTTGCGCGTGGCAAACTCGAACCCGCGCCGGGGACCCTCGTGATTGAAGAGGATGCCATTGCAGCAGAACATGTCATACGCTTCCCGGTAATTCACGCTCAGATAGAAACCGCTGACCTTGCTGATCCCATACGGGCTGCGCGGATGGAAAGGAGTGGTCTCGCATTGAGGAGTCTCCTTAACCTTGCCAAACATTTCGCTCGAGCCCGCGAAGTAGAAACGGCACTTGGGGCGCAACTCGCGCAACGCGGCAAGCATGTAATGCGTGCCGTTGATGTTCGTGTTCATGGTTGAAAAACCATCGCTAAAACTCTCCGCGACAAAGCTTTGCGCCGCCAGATGATAACATTCGGCAAAATCGATTCTACTCACCACATGAAAGATACTGGGGTAACTTTCGAGGCTTGCGGCATGGAGCGTTATCTTGTCGAGAAGGTGGCCGATGCGGCCAAAGCGCCGGTCCGGCTCCTCCAACGCAACCCTGCGAACCAAGCCATGTACTTCGTAATCCAGGCTAAGAAGATATTCGGCAAGATAGCTGCCGTCCTGTCCAGTAATGCCGGTGATGAGCGCCTTCTTCTTTGACATTGAGTAATCCATCATATCCGAGTCGGGTTCACGCCGGATGCCGTTTGATCGTTCTGGCACAGTGCCCGCGGAGCGCCCCGTTAAGATCAACTCCCCGCCTGTCTTTGTGGCTCTTCCGCTTTACACCATCGCAACTCTGTCAAACGTAAGCCACGCGGCTGGTGGTCATTGCTGGCCGCCAGTTGCTATCTCTACATGGCGCTTATTCCGGCTTATTTGTTGACTTTGTTTTTCCTGATCATCGTGGACTACGTCGCGGGCCGCGTCGATCGACGAGAAACGCCAGGCTCCCTGGGAACTTACACTGCCCGAAACTCGACATGACCGCTGACCATTCCAGGCGATCGCCCGACGATCCTGCTGCCGGTTTGCTGGACGGCTGCTGGACCCTACCTTACCGATAAATCCCGGACGTAAATATCTTTAAACTGCATGTTGCCTTGGCCGCCCGAGTGCAACTGCAAGGCGATTGTCCCGTCAAAGGACTTCGGCGTAGGATCGGTGAAATCGACCACCGTCACTCCATTCAGGCGCGCAACATAGTGGTTGCCCTCCACCCTAAGCAGGTAGTCGTTCCAATCGTCCGCGTGGATCACGAACTCGTTCTCGGGAGACGGCCAGACGATCCATAGCCGATCGTCCCCATAGAGCCCGCCGGTGTGATGCGAAATAGTTGGGTCGATCTCGAATTGAAGGCCTTGCGTAACCGTGGCCGTACCGGGCTTGAACTTCGAGTGAAAGAAGACGCCACTATTTCCATCGCCCACGCATTTGAAACGGAGCGAGAGATTGAAATCCTTGTAATTCTTTTCCGTTTCCAGATATCCGTAGTCTTTCGTAATTCCCTGCCCGTGAATGGTCCCGTCTTGCACTTCCCACTTTTCCTGACCCACCTTGT
>JALYXS010000131.1 GCA_030946965.1 Acidobacteriota bacterium | reverse complement strand
CTTCAACCTGCATCGCGCGATCGCTTCCGCGAAGCAGAGATTGGAATACGAGCAGATCTCTCGTCACGTGCCGGTGCAATAGATCCAAGGCGAGCAGGGGGTGCCGTAGATGGTAGAGCACGCCCATGAACAGCACCACGTCGAACCGCTCCTTGAGTTCCGCCACCCGGTAAACCGAGAGGTTCCTAAACTCGATTTCGTGGCCGCTTATTTCGGCCGCGAAGCGCGCCTGAGCCAGATAGTCTTCGTCCGAATCGATCGCGACCACGCGATCCGCTCCGCGCCGCTTCATCTCGATAGCATAGAAACCGGCATTACAGCCGATATCGAGCACCGTTTTGCCTCGTAAATCGGATGGGATCGCATGCGCGAACGAACGCCACTTGCAGGAAGGATAATCGCCCAGAAAATGATCCGGCGCGGTGCTGATGCCGTTTAGATCGAGGTTGTGGAACCACGGGCCCAGTTCCTTTACGCGGCGCTCGATCTCATCGCACGTCATGCATGGCCTCCGAATCGTCGAGCACGCGCAACGCGGCGCGATAGCCGGTAAGCGTGCCGACATCCAGATACGACGTGCCCGCCGGAACCCCTAATGCATAGCCTCCGAGCGACAAATAAGCGTTCACCAGGGTCCCGATGTACTGATCGGCCTTGTTCCGGTCGCACCATAGGGAATGCAATTCGTGCAAGATAGTGGCGGGCATTTTGAATGCGCCCCAAACCCAATTGGAAATTGCGCCGGGTTGCTTTACCTGAATTTCAAGCACCTTACCCGAAGTATCGGTGACGACCGCGTCGAAGTATTCCGGTTGTTTTACGGGGAAAAGGAGAAAAGACAGCACATCGTGCGGAAGCGCGCGAAAACCGTCCGACGGAAACCAAACTGTATCGGGAAGACCGACCAGCACGGTCTCGGATGGGTCGATGAACGGCAGGGCCGTAAAAATTGCGTCGCATAAGCCAGCGGGGCGCGCTTGCACGACGTAGCAAGTGTGCGCCGAATCTAATTTGCTGCCGTAGTATTCCAAAATATCGGATTTGCGCGGCGAGATGACGAAGCAGATTTTGGTTGCGCCTCCTAGCATTAACCGTTCCAACAAATAATCGCTGACGGCGCGCGGCCGCTCGCAATCGCCGTCGTGGCTGCTGCCGACAGGAAGCAATTCTTTCGAAAAAGCAAGGGGCTGGATCCTGCTGCCGACGCCCGCCGCTGGAATAATTCCCCACATATCAGGCTTCGACCGCCTCCGCCGATCCCGCGTGCACGGATTGTAAAATCGCTTCCAACTCGCCCGCGCGTTTATCCGACGTGTGTTCGGCCAGGGTCCTTTCGCGCGCGGCGGCGCCTAATTTTTTCAATTGTTCATGAGGCATTTCAAGCGCGTCGATCAGATCTTGCGGTCCGTGCGCGATCAGGATTTCCGAACCCGGCGTGAAGAACCGGTCGAGGCCTTCCCATTCGTCGGTAATCACGGGTACGCCGCACGCGGCTGATTCGAATAGCCGCCCTGAAGGACAGTAGCCCATTTCGCGCATGGCCCGCCGCGTGACATTCAAGGTCAAATGGGAAGAGCAATAGAATGCCGGGTGCCCGGCGGGCGCGATGTGATGCCGAAAGAAAATATTGTTGGTCCACGGGAAGTTGGCGTCATATGAAGCGCCGCCGAGCAGAAAGCGGCGTCCCGGCATGCGGCGCGCGGGCTCGATAAAGAGATCGTTCACGCCGCGTTGGCGATCTTCGGCATACGTTCCAAGATACGAGAGATCGTAAGAGCGCTCGCCGGCGATCGGTTCAATTGGTTTGTGCACCAGCGGGTCGACGCTTCCATAAAGCGGTTCGACGCGCCGCGCTCCCAACTTCTCGCGCAATTCCGAAAGCGCGGCGCCCCCCGTGTAGCTCAACACGATATCGAAATCGCGAAGACCGCGCGCGGGTAGATAATCGACGGTTTGCCCTGAACGAAGACGGTCGAGCGTCACTGGCGTATCTAGATCGTAAAACGCGCGAACCGGAACGTTCGATGAGAGAACTAATTCCGAAGCGGCCAAGCCATCGGGGCAGTAGGATGTGATCATCGCGACATCGGCGCCCGCGACCTCGGCGCGGGCTCGTGATAACGCCGATTCCCAATCCGGGTAAAGGTGGAGCAGTCCGCCCGGCAGCTCAAGATAATCGCGATGCGCCGCATAATAGGGTACGTCGCGCTCGAAGAAAACGGGACGATGACCCAGTTTTACAAGGCCGCGGCATAATCCGCGCCAGAGCGTGGCGTGCCCGTTGCCCCAGGAAGAACTGATGGAGAGACCGAAGAGGACTATCTTCACAAGTATTCTCCCGTGTCGTCTCCCGTGTCGTCTCCAGTGTCGTTCAGCAACAATATTCGAGGCTCGTCTTCGCTCACTTCGACGATGCTGACCGAGGCGTGAGCAATCTCGAAACGGAAGAGATGATCCAAATGAATTCCAGAGAAATGCGCGACAGCCGCCTTGATAACGTCCATGTGGCTGACGATAGCGACGCAGCCATCGGGATGCCGCGCGCGTAATCTTTGCATCCCGGTCAGAACACGCGATTGAACTTCGAGCATGAGCTCGCCGCCGGGAATGCGCGTCATGCTGCGTTGCGTGTTGAATCGCCGCCATTCGGGCAGGTTCGATAGTTCGTCTAGCGTCCGGCCGGTCCACTCGCCGAACTGAATCTCCCCAAAGGCCTCTGACGTTTCAACGGGCAATCCCGCGGCGTTTGCAATCGGCAAGGCCGTTTCCATTGTGCGCTCGAGCGGGCTGCTATATATGGCCGTAAGGTTTCTCCTTTTCAGCCGCCGCATTATTCGAAGCGCGAGCCGCTCCGCCTGTTGTTGCCCCTCCGCAGTCAGGTGGATTCCCGGCCGCCAACCCGAGATCGCGAGTCCGGCCATTGCGGTGGCCGCGTGCCGGATCAACAGAAACGTTGTCATAAAATTTATGGCTGCGCCGCTCGATGATGTCACGTGCGTACGCTTCCAGTTCAGCGGCGCGATGCGCGGACGTATGCTTCGCCAAAACACGTTCGCAGGCCCGGCTGCCGAGTTCCAAGCGCTGCTCCCGCGCCATTCCCGTTACGTAGCGCAGAGTTTCTTCCGGCGAATGCACCACTAAAATTTCGCGGCCGATTTCGAAAAACGTGTCCAAGCCTTCCCAGTAATCGCTAAGGATGGGCACGCCGCACGCGGCCGCTTCAAATAGCCGCACGCTCGGCGAATACCCGGCGCGCGCCATCTCTTTTCGCGTCACGTTCAACGTGAACCGCTGCGTGTTGTAGAAGGCCCGATGATCGGCGGGAGAGAGATGTTCTATACGCGCGACGTTCCTGGGCCATGTAATAGATTCGGGATATAGCGGGCCCGCGACAACAAACCGGCCTTCGGGCCAGCACTGCGCGGGCTCGAGAAGAAGCTTATCGAGCGCGGGCTGACGGTCGTCGCTATAAGTGCCGAGATAGCCCAAATCCCATTCGGGCGCGCTCGCCTCGGGATGATATATCGATGGATCGACCGAACAATAAAGGGCCTTCGCGCAAGGCGATCCGTATTGCCGCTGAATGCGGTCAAGCGTGGGCCCGCCGGTGAAGGAGAGGTAAAGCTGGTAACGCGGAACC
>JALYXS010000686.1 GCA_030946965.1 Acidobacteriota bacterium | reverse complement strand
AGCCCGGAATATGCGTGAACGTTACTTCGCCGCACTGGCTATGGTAAATCGCGCCGCCATTCAGATACCCGCCAATTGGAACGCGCAGCACGATGGGGCAGGAGAACCCGTTATTCGACCTCCACCGGAAAGTCGCGAGTTCATCGCGAATCTGCATCATCGCGGGCCAGATGTAATCGAAGAATTGGATTTCCGCCACGGGCTTGAGCCCGCGCGTCGCCATGCCCATCGCGCGCCCGACGATGGACGCTTCGGCTATCGGCGTGTTGAAACAACGCTTGCCGCCGAACTCGCACTGCAGGTTCGCGGTGACTTTGAACACGCCGCCTTTGCCTTTCACTTCGGCCAGATTCTCTTCGCGGCTGCAATCGGCCACGTCTTCGCCGAACACGACCATCCGCGGATCCCGCCGCATCTCTTCGTGCAGCGTCGCGTTGATGAGATCGACCATGGTCTTCGGCTCGCCTTCAAACTGCGCGGGCGTATCGAACTGCGCGGATGTTGGATCGACCTTCGGCGAATACAAATTCACGAGCGCCGTTTCGGCCTCCGGAGGAACCGATTGCAGCGCTTTCTGGGTGGCCTCGTGCACTTCTTCGTCGATTTCATGCACCATGCGCTGCAAAGCGAACCGGTCGAGGATACCTTCGTCGATCAGCAATTTCGGAAACGTGATGACGGGATCGCGGCTGGATTCGAGTTGCCGCTCCGCGCCGGTTTTATACATCCGCTCGTCGTCCGAAAGCGAATGCGAGTAGAGCCGGACCAGATGCGCGTGGACTAGAGCCGGTCCGTTTCCGCCGCGGCAATACGCCGCCGCTTCCTGCATGGCCTGGTAGGAGGCAATCAGATCGGTGCCATCCACTTCCTGCCGGAACAGCGCCGGAAAACCGGAGAGCAGATGTGAAATATTGCCGCCGGGCGTCTCGTACTCGGAAGGCACGGAGATGGCGTAGCCGTTATCTTCGATTAAAAATAGAACGGGCAGCCGCTCCAGACACGCAGCGCTGACCGCTTCCCAAAACTCGCCTTCGCTGGTAGCCCCTTCGCCGGCACAGACAAGCGTAACTTCATCGGTGCGCGCGTTTAGATAAAGGCTCGCTTCGGCGCATCCGACGGCTTGCACGAATTGGGTTCCGGTGGGCGAGGACCCGCTGACGATATGCAGCTTCGGATCGCCCCAGTGCGACGGCATCTGACGTCCGCCCGACGCGGGATCTTCAGCCGCGCCGGCGGCCTGAAGCATCATTTCGTAAGGAGTCACGCCGAGCGCGAGACAAAGCGCGCGATCGCGATAGTAAGGGTAGAACCAATCGTGACCCGCTCGCAGCGCCAAGCCGGCGGCCACTTGCACGGCTTCGTGCCCCGCCGCGCTGATCTGAAAAAAGATGCGGTTTTGCCGCTTGAGGAGGATTTCGCGGTCGTCAATCCGCCGCGAGGTGTGCATTATGCGGTATGCCCGGATGAGGGCCTCGGGTTCGAGGCCGGACAGCTTGGCAAGTCTTGACGATTCAACGCTGACCGGCGTCATTGGAACGAGTTCGTTCCTCCCTATCAAGTGTAATCCTGGTTCAATCGGGAAACATGCATTGGGCGCCGGGGATGGACCAATCAGGACAGTTTTAGCGTATGGTTCGGGGCCGGGAGTTGTCGGGCGTACCCGGCGCGGGTGATTGCATGGAGCTAGTCCGCATGTTTAACGCGTTGCGGCTCGACGTGGCGTACGCACTCTTGCGTGCCGTGTCCCCACTCATGGGGACACGGGTTTTCAACCGCACGGACGTTTCTCCAGGCTCGACAGATTGCTGGCGAGCGGACAGGTGTCGAGAAGAGTCTCGACACGGCACGCACGAGTGCGTGCGCTACGTTGGATCGCTACCGCCTCTGCGCGGAGGCGAAGCTCGGTTTCGGGTGCCTGTAGTTTCTTCACATAGCCACTGGATGCTTCTCAGACCGAGTTCGCGGTGGATGTCCTCGTGTTCCGTGAGTGGTTTGGTGGCGAGCGAGTGCCGGCCTTCGGCGAGCATGCGCTTCCCCGAAGCCATCAGCGCCGTCGCACAAGTGATCCGTCACGCCGATCTCACCCGGAATAACATGCTTCTGGCGTAGCGCGGCAAGCAGTTCCACCGGTCTCGTCCGGCCGCACTTCCTTCAGCGGCGCTTTACGTTCTGGCTTTAACGGGATCATGTGCGATGTCCGGGCCTCGATTGATTCCTGCTTTTGATTTTGAAGCTTCAGGATCGCGGCTGAGTATGCCAGTCACGTTATCCTTCTAGAGGAGACTTCCCGAATGCTACACAAAACCACGCTGTTCGTTACTTTTCTGCTCGCCAGCGCGGGCACGGCCATATTCGCGCAGGAGACCAAGAAGGGATCGGTCCCCAGTCCGCCCGCCGACACATCGGTAACTATCGACGGAAAGAAAATCGGCATCGAATATGCCGCCCCATCCATGCGGGAGCGCAAAATTTTCGGCGGCCTGGTTCCGTACGGACAAGTGTGGCGCACCGGCGCAAACGCCGCGACAACGCTCAAGACCGAAGCCGATCTGGACATCAACGGCCTCCAGGTCCCGAAAGGCGAGTACACGCTCTACACGCTGCCGAGCCAAAACGGGATGATGCTGATCGTGAACAAGCAAACGGGCCAATGGGGCACGGAGTATAGCCAAGGGCAGGATTTAGGGCGCGTCAAGATGACCATGAGCAGACCCCCAGCGCCCATAGAGACATTTAAGATAACCTTGACCGGCGACGGCGGCAAGAAGGGCAAACTTACGATGGCGTGGGAAAATACCGCCGCTTCCGTTCCCTTCACGGTCAAGTAGATTTTGGCGGATGTCCCCTGGATAGAGGTTGCCGGCGATGCACCCTATTTCGTGACCTCGTCCGGCGAACCATGGACCCCCATCGGCCACAACAGCGCCGTCACGTGGCCGGATCTCAACGGCGGTTTCGGGCGGCGCGATTTGCCGGGTCTCGCGAGCCATTTGGAGATGCTCGCCGCGCACGGCGTAACGTGTATCCGGCTGATGCTGGAATATTGCCGCGGCGAGCATCGCTATTTCGAGCAGCCGGTTGGCCGCTTCAAGCCCAGGATGGTCCAGTATTGGGACGATCTTTTTCAGCTTTGCGCGCGGTGCGGTCTCCGGATCCTGCTGACTCCATACGATACGTTCTGGATGTGGATTCGCTGGCGATTTCATCCCTATAACGCGAAGAACGGGGGGCCCTGCCGGAAACGTTCAGGTCTGCTACCGTGCCGCGAAACGCGAGCCGCGATCAAAACCCGGCTAGCTTTCGCGACGGAGAGGTGGGGCGGCAGCGGCACGCTTTTCGGCTGGGATCTATGGAACGAGATCCATCCCTCTTACGCGGAAAATTCGGCCGAATGCTTCCCGGAGTTCATCGACGACATTGGCGGGTTCCTGCGCAATACGGAGATTCGGCTGCACGGGCGCGCGCATTTGCAGACAGTCTCGGTATTCAGCCCCCACATGGTGCTCGATTCACGCATTGCCGAGACCATTTTCCGGCATCCCGCCCTCGATTTTGCCAACACGCATTTCTACGAGGAAGGAACGATCGACGATCCGCGCAACACCGTCGATCCCGCAGTTTCGACCGCAAAGTTGACGCGGGAAGCGTTGTCCGAAATCGACCCGATGCGGCCCTTCTTCGATAGCGAGCACGGACCGATCCACACGTTCAAGGACCATCACAAGTCGCTGCCCGAGGCATTTGACGACGAGTATTTCCGGCACATGCAGTGGGCGCATTTCGCGTCTGGCGGCGCGGGGGGTGGGATGCGCTGGCCCAATCGCAAGCCGCATATTTTGACGCGCGGCATGCACGAAGCGCAACGCGGACTGGCGCGCTTTCTTCCACTAATCGATTGGAGCGATTTCCGTCGCAAGAATCTGGCGGGCGAATGGGATGCGCGGGACGGGAGCGAGCAGGGCATCCATCTCTTTGGCTGCGGCGATTCCCGCCAAGCGCTACTTTGGGTCCTGCGAGCGGATTCCATTGGACGGGGCGGAATGCTGGATCGCAGGCGCGAGGCGAGTTGTGCATCGATTCGCGTCCCCGGCTTGCTGCCTGGCAGATATCGCGTGACGGGCTGGGATACTTTGACCGGCGCCGCGGCATTCACGCTGGAATCGAGTGTTGCCGCCGGTGAGATCGTGCGCTTCAAAATGCCCATTGCGACCGACCTTGCTGTCGCGATCCGCTGGATCGGGGACGCTTAGTGATCGAAGAGATCGAAAGTATCGAAGGGCTGGAAGCGCTCGGCCCGGAGTGGCGGGAATTGTGGGCGCGATGTCCCGAAGCAACACCGTTTCAAAGCCCGCAATGGCTATTACCCTGGCTCCAAAACCTATATAAAGGCGGAGAGATCTGGGCGTTGGTTTTACGATGCGAAGGCCGCCTCGCCGGGATTGCGCCGTTGTTGCTCCACCGCCACTGGCGTAATTTCGAGGTTCGCCAAGTGTCGTTCATCGGCGCCGGAATTTCCGATTATCTCGATGTGCTAATCGAACCGGCCCTCGCCCGTTCGGGCGCTCGGGCGTTCCTTCGTCATCTGAAGGAGCGGCGATCACGCTGGGATGTTTGCGATTTCCAAGAACTTCGCGCCGCATCTCCGTTGCTTACCAGTACTTTTCCCGATGGGGTGCGGCGTGACGTTTCCGCGTGCGGAATATGCCCGGTTGTAAAATTGCCGGAAAGCATGGAACTGCTCCGCAAGAGCCTGCCGCCAAAATTCCGGGCGGATCTGCACCGCGCGGCCAATCGTCTCCGAAACTCCGGCGGCGCCGCATTTGAAACGGCGACGGCCGAAACGTTACCCGAATTTTTGGAAGCGCTGTTCCAGTTGCACTCCGCTCGTTGGGAGCTCCGTCACGAGCCCGGGATGCTATGCAGCGATCGGATTCGCAACTTTCACAGGCAGGTCGCTTCCGGATTTCAGCTATCGGGGAGCCTGCGCGTCCACGGATTGCGCCAGAACGGGACGATCGGCGCGGTGGTGTATAGTTTCGTAACCGGAACCACGGCATATGCGTACCTCGGCGGGTTCGACCCCGCGCTCGCGCGGCTCAGTCCCGGTTCCATGCTGATGGAATTCTCAATCGAGCGCGCCATCCAGGAAGGCGT
>JALYXS010000062.1 GCA_030946965.1 Acidobacteriota bacterium | reverse complement strand
GAGAACGTAGCGGGCGAATATTTGAATAGAAACTGGAACATGATGAACGCTAATGCGTCATCGAGTAGATGATGTAATTGATCCCGATCCGGTAGGCCTGCGATGTGTATTTTTCTTCGTATTTGGGGTTATCGGCATGCTCCCAGGCGTCACCATTGTCCTGATTGAAAGTCATGGCCGCCATTACGCGGCCCTTGTCGTCGTAGATGCCGCGCCAGTGTGGAATCTTGCCGTCTTTTTCGTAAACCTTGCCGCTATAAAGATACTGGAGTCCGGGCACCTGAATACGCTCATCCAAATCGTACAACACATGGAAAATCGGATCTTTGCTATCGATCTCGACGATGGGCCGGTCGGGAAAAATGCGGTTCATGCTGGCGGTGAAGACTTCCCACTCGTAGGTGCCGTGAAAATCGTCCACCATAAGAAACCCGCCCCGCAGCAAATATTCCCGCAGCAATCTGCATTGAGCGTCCGTTAAATCCCAATGCCCCACCTCGACCGCGTAGACCCACGGCCAATTGAAGATTTCGTTGTTATCGAGACTGAGATCGACGACCTGCTCGCTCGAGCGCGCGCTGATGCGCGTAAGCCGCCGGACACCTTGCACAAACTGGCGATCCGCTTTCGGGAAATCCGTCGGCCAGCTTCCGCGCCCTCCCCAAAACCCGGCGTAGCGGCCCGACGGGTACCGCAGGCGTGCAAAGGCCCACTCGGTCTTATCGAACGCGTCCGTTGGAACCGGAGCCGGATTATCTTCTTCGGAAGGGTATTGCGTGAAGTGGGCCTGATAGGCGAACAGAGCGGTTAGACAGGGGAGTAGGACGAAAACCGCAGGTACCGCAAAACGAAGTCGCACGGAAAATCCGAGAATAGCATGAGGACGTTTTTGAAGACCTCCACGCGTACCGCTATTCCCAAGATCGCCAAATGGCGCTATACTAGACGACAAGATGGTGCACGAACTTACCGCGGTTGCAAATGAGCTTGGGGGGGAATTGGTTCTGGGCAGGCCGCTTCAGTCCAACGAAGATCTGTTGGAGGCTATTCGAGACGGCTTTCCGCCAAAGGTCATGGAACAAGTGATGCAATCGGCGGCCCTCACGCTGAAAGAATTGGCCGAAAGCCTGGATCATTCGACGCGGAGTCTGCAACGGCGCTGCACGGCGGGGCGCTTGGCGCCTTTCGAATCGGATCGGGTTTACCGGCTCGCCCGCATCCTCGCGCTGGGCGAGCATTTCCTAGGGGACCACGACAAAGCCGTCCGATGGATGAAGCGGCCCAACCGCGCGTTGGGCGGCATCGCGCCGCTGGCGGCAATGGATACGGAATTGGGCGCGCGCACGGTGGAAAACGTTCTCGGAAGGATCGCCTTCGGCGGGGTTAGTTGACTCGTGTCTATCGGATACTGAGAAAAGCGTTCGCGGGTGCGCGGACGGACGGCGAGGGATCGTTTCGCTTTGGGGGCCGTTGGTCCAATCCTGGAACACGCCTCGCCTATACGTCCGAACATTTGTCGCTCGCGATGGTCGAGTATTTCGTCCATCTCGATCCCGTGGATATACCCGCCGATTTGACTCTCAGCACGGCCAGCATTCCCGATGACATCAGCCGGGAGCGCATTGACCCCGGAGCGTTGCCGGTGAATTGGCGCGATACACCGGCGCCGCATCGGATGACGGAAATCGGCGATAACTTCGTTCGGAGCGGCGGCAGCGCGATCATAATAGTGCCCTCGGCTTTGTCGCCCGCCGAAAGCAATTGGCTGATTAATCCGGGCCACCCCGAGTTCCGCGGGATTACCATTCACCGGTCTGAACCGTTTCTGTACGACCGGCGTTTTTCCCGGCGTTGAAAATGCTGTAGTCCTGGGCGCGGAAGAGATATTCGCCTGCCAGCCTCCACTGTCTTCTTCTGCTCCTCCGCGAACCACTCCTGTTGCCCCTGGCCGCGCTCGCCGCCGGCATCCTCCTCTCGCGCCTCGCGCCATTCGCTATTGGGGAGTGTTACGCGGCAATCGGCGCGTTTCTCTGTCTTTCGATTTGGGCCATCGCGCGCCAGGCCCGCTGGATCTCCGGCGCCGCGTGCCTGCTCGGCCTATTGACGGCCGGCGTTCTCATCGACATCGTGCATCTACCGCCCCCGCCTCCCCGTCTCGACACCGAGGACGGCGCGCCCGTTATCCTAGCGGGCTGCGTTATCGAACCCGCGGTCCTGGCCGCAAATCGGGAACAATTTGTTCTCGAACTCGAACCCGGCGCTCGCGTTCGCGTCAACCTTTACCTGCGCGAAGGCGAACAAGGCCCCGCCCTTCGCTACGGCCAACGAGTCGAAATCGATGCGAAAGTCAGAAGCCCCCACAATTTCGACAATCCCGGGGCCTTCGATTACGTGCATTACCTCGCGCGCCAGGACGTTTTCTGGACCGCATCGGCGCGCGCCGGAGCGAAGGTGCGGGAAATCCCCGGCTCATGCGGCAACCCATTCATGCGCGCAATCTTCGCTATCCGCACGGGCGCGCTCGAGCGCATCGAGGATCTCTATCGCGGAGATTCCTACGATACGGGGATGATGCAAGCCATCCTGATCGGCGAATCGTCGAAACTCGAGAAAGTCTGGACCGAGCAGTTCCGATCCACGGGCACCTTCCATGCAATTGTAATTTCGGGCAGCCACGTCGCCGTGCTCGCGGCATTTTTGCTGTTCTTGCTGCGCGTCTGTTTCGTCCCACGCGGCATTGCGATGGCGCTAACCGTCCTGGCGGCGTGGCTATACGCCTTCGTTACCGGATGGCAAGCGCCGGTGATCCGTTCCGCCGCGGGCATGACGCTGTTCGCGTTCGGCGGGTTGTTCTTCCGCGAGCGGCGCATTCTCAACCTGCTCGCGGCCATAGCCATTCTATTTCTCCTCTTCGATCCCGAGCAGATGTTCGACCCCAGCTTTCAACTCTCGTTCTTGGCCGTTGCGCTGATTGCGGTTTTCTCGATTCCGCTGATCGAAGCCACCTGCGGTCCTCTGGTCGCGGGACTATCCGGCCTGGAGGATCGCGCGCGCGATCTGCACCTGCCGCCCCGCGCGGCGCAGTTCCGTATCGAGATGCGCCTACTCGCCGAAACACTGCAAATGCGACTCCGCCTTCCGGCAAAAGTGAGCGCAATGTCAGTCTCCGTGACCGCGCGCATCGCATTCTATCTATATGAATTGATCCTCACCTCAGCCGTGATTCAGATTGGACTGGCTTTGCCGATGGCGATCTATTTCCACCGCATCTCGTTTTCCGGCCTCTCGGCAAACGCGATCGTGCTTCCGCTATTTGAATTGCTGGTGCCGGTTGGTTTCATCGCTATCTTCACCGGCTGGCATTTCGTCGCGGTGATTGGCGGCTGGTTATTGGCGGGTTCGCGCGTCGCGGTGGAGTGGCACGCCGGCATTGAGCCGAATTGGCGCATCCCCACGCCGCCACTCTGGCTCTCTATCGCCTTCTGCGCCGCGCTGGTGTTTGCAGCCATCCGATTTCGCTCGAAGTGGACGCGGGCCGCAGCAGCGATCACGGTCGCGATCTTCCTCGGAATTCTGATCTGGCATCCATTCGCGCCCAAAATCCAGCGCGGCGTCCTTGAAATGACGGCCATCGACGTCGGCCAGGGCGATAGCGTGCTGGTTGCATTTCCCGACGGCAAGCTGATGCTGATGGACGGCGGCGGCATCCCGGCCTTCGGGAAACGGGCGAAAAGCAAGATCGATATCGGGGAAGACGTCGTCTCGCCTTATCTTTGGACCCGCTCCATCCGGCACATCGACGTGGTGGCGCTCTCGCACGCGCATGAGGACCACATCGGCGGCCTGCCCGCCATTCTCGACAACTTCGATGTCGGCGAATTATGGACCGGAGCCACGCCGGAGAGTCCTTCGTGGGATACGTTGTACGCCAAAGCGGTAGCGCACCATGTTAAGATCCGCGCCATGCACGCGGGCGCGCAGTTCGACTACGGCGGAGCTAAGATTCAAGTGCTTGCGCCTTCGCTCGATTACGTCCCCGCGACAACGCCGAAAAATAACGACTCGCTGGTGCTACGGCTAGTGTACGGGCGCAACTCGTTCTTGATGACGGGCGACATGGAGAAGCAAATTGAATCCGAACTGCTCGCCGGCAGCCTGGTCCAACATGCGGACGTGTTGAAAGTGGGCCATCACGGCAGCCGGACCTCCAGCCTTCCCGAATTTCTGGACGCCGTGCACCCCGCCTTCGCCGTGATCTCGGACGGATTCGAGAATTCGTACGGGCATCCGGCGAAGCAAACCCTGGAGCACTTGACCGAGCGCCGCATTCTCACTTTGCGAACGGACAAGAACGGCCTGGTCAGCATTCAAAGCAACGGCCGTTTTCTGCAGCGGTAATTCGATGTCGCTTTTTCGGTGGACGCGGACACCGGACAGGCCGGATCATAAGGCTAATGATCACCTCTACTGAGATGGAACGAGCCTTCTTCAACAGCGACCGAACCTATGACGGCGTGTTCTTCACGGCAGTGAAATCGACGGGTATCTTTTGCCGGCCCTCCTGCCCAGCCAGGAAACCGCGCCCGGGGAATGTCGAATTTTTCGACTCCGCTAAATCCGCTCTCTTCGCGGGCTACCGGGCATGTCTGCGCTGCCGCCCGCTCGACACCTCAAACTCCCGGCCGGACTGGATGGTGCGCCTTCTTGAAACCGTGCATGATGCTCCGAACGGGCGGATCTCGGGCGGCGAGTTGCGCGCCATGGGAATCGATCCCGCTCGCGCGCGCCGCCAATTTTTGAAAGACTACGGACTCACGTTTCAGGCTTACTGCCGGGCGCACCGGCTCTCGAGCGCGCTCGATTTCATTCGTCAGGGCGGAACGCTGGACGACGCCGTTTTCGAGAGCGGTTACGAATCTCACAGCGGCTTCCGCGAGAGCTTCCAAAAAACGTTCGGTCTGCCGCCGGGGCAAGCCAATGCGATCGATTGCATCCAGCTGGCGTGGATTGAGACACCGGTCGGTCCAATGATCGCCGGGGCGACGGCGGACGGCATCTGCCTGCTCGAATTCACGGACCGCCGCATGCTTGAACGGGAACTGGCGACCTTGCGGCGCCGATTATCGAAGCCTCTGGTTCCCGGAGAGAACCCGCATCTTACCCGGCTCGAATCCGAGCTAAGGGAATATTTTGCGGGAGAGCGCCGCGAATTTACGCTGCCACTGGTTCAGAATGGCAGCGTTTTCGAGAAGGCCGTCTGGGATGAACTGTTGCAAATTCCTCATGGCGAAGTGCGTTCGTACGAGGACATCGCGCGATCGATCCGGCAGCCGAAAGCCGTCCGGGCGGTAGGACGGGCGAATGGGATGAATTGCATCGCGATCCTAGTGCCTTGTCATCGCGTGGTGCGCAAGAACGGAGATCTGGGCGGCTATGGCGGTGGCGTCGAACGGAAGCGCTTTTTGTTGGATCTGGAACGAAGCCCGGCCCTGCCGGCTGGTTCCGAACGGCACGGCGTGGCAGTCGGGCGGGCAAGCGGGGATGAATTGCATAATGATCCAACTCGGGCCGCTTAGTACTATTAATCCGTAATCGAGATCGTCGGCGCGGCGGGCTGTCCCGTTTGCTCGATTCGCGCGACCACGCGGCGCGCGATTTCAAGGAAGCCCCGAGCGTGCTCGTCGCCTTCGCCAAGCAACGCCACCGGCTGTCCCGAATCGCCGCCCACACGCACTTGCGGATCGAGCGGCAGTTCACCCAGGAAATGGATCTTCATCTCATCCGCCGTCCGTTTTCCGCCGCCGGTGCTGAAGACGTCGATCCGCTCGGTGCAGTGGGGG
>JALYXS010000030.1 GCA_030946965.1 Acidobacteriota bacterium | reverse complement strand
GTCCCGGAGGCGCGGGCGCAAGAAAATCGAGCGTGGACTGCGAGACGTTCGGGGCCTTCCAAGCGGCCGCCGCGGTTGGCGACCGGCGGGGACCCGGTTCCATCACCGTCGCGGCCGAATAAGTTACCCGGGGAGAAGTCTTCCGGAAAACCTGAAACAACAAATTCCGTGAAGCTGGAACACTTGGAAACAAAGCACCCTGTGCCGCGCCGCGGTTTACAATCTCAGGCAACGGCGCATTCGCTTGCGCCGTCGAAGATTCGTGAACCGAAGCGGGCGAGGTCAAGTTGGGAACGGCAAGCGCCGTCGCGCCCAAGTAGCGCGGTCCCGAGCCCGATCCCGAAGTATCCGCCGCCGCATTCCCCCGGCGGCCGCAATGCAGGCAGCGATGCTCTCCATCGGGAACCGAAAATTGACAGTAATTGCACGTCATCTGAAATTCGCTCCGCCTTGCCACGCCATTTTGATCGTGTTACGTTTGCGATTGGGATCTCTCTCGCTCCAACGCTCTCCTCATTTGAGTACCATAAACACGGTTCCTTGTCACGGATTTTTCTCTCTGCGAACTCCTCTATTCACGCTTCTATTGCTATTGCAAGCGCAAATACTGTTACCGCAAATTAGCAGAAGCCTTCCCGCGCCCTCGACGGTCATTCCGGCGCCTTCGGTTCTGCAGCCGGAGATGAGCGTGAAAGTGCCGCGCCCCGACGCGCCGCCGGTTGGCGAGTGGAATATCAAAGCGATCCGGCAGACCGTCGAAGGATCGAAATACTATTTGCGCGGCGCCGTCGAACTCGAATTTCCCGAGATGATTCTGAAGGCCGATGAAATGGATTACGACGAAGACACCGGCTATGCGGAGGCGCGTGGCAACGTCTATTTCCGCCACTTCCAGAAGAACGAGCAAATCTCCTGCGACCGCGTCGAATACAACGTTCGCGAAGAGACTGGAAAATTTTACAACGTGCGCGGCCATGCGAAGACGCGCATCGACGCGCGCCCCGGGGTGTTGAGTTCGAACAACCCGTTCTATTTTGAAGGGAAGTGGGCGGAGCGTCTCAACGATAAATACATTTTGCACGATGGATTCATTACAGGCTGCAAGCTGCCGCGCCCGTGGTGGACCCTGCACGGTCCCGTTTTCGACATTATTCCCGAAGACCGGGCGCTCGCCTATCGCGCCATTTTCCGCCTGCGTAAAGTGCCGCTATTCTACACGCCGTTTTTTTACAAGTCGCTAAAGAAACTGCCGCGGCAAAGCGGATTCCTGACTCCGAATATCGGCAACAGTTCAGTCCGGGGAAAGATGATGGGGCTCGGCTACTTTTGGGCGATAAATCGCAGTTACGATGTCACTTACCGGGTTCAAGATTTCACCGAGCGGGGTTTCGCCCATCACGTGGACTTCCGCGGCCAACCCACGGACCACTCCTTTTTCGACGCCATCCTGTTTGCCGTTCAGGATCGCGGCCAGCTTCTCAAGGACGGAACTCGCGTCAAACAAGGCGGCTATAGCATTTACATGACCGCCGGCGACAAGCTTTCGCATGGATGGGAGGCGCGCGGCACGCTCGACTATCTGAGTTCCCTGATCTTCCGCCAGGCTTTTACCGAATCTTTCAATGAAGCGATTTTTTCGGAATCGCACTCATCCGGATTTTTGACGAATCACTTCTCTTCGTACACCATCAACATTTCGGTAACGCGGCTGCAGAATTTTCAGACCGCGATGCCCGGCGATTCCATCGTGATCCAGAAGTTGCCGGAATTCGAATTCGCCAGCCGCGACCGCCAGATCTCTAACCGCATCTTGCCGGTTTGGGTCTCGTTCGAATCGAGCGTTGCGCTACTGCACCGGAGCCAGCCGATGTTTCAGACGGGCCAGTTCACGGATCGAGTAAATTTCGCGCCCAGTATCATGACGGCGCTCCATTGGAAGGGATTCAATTTGATCCCCAGTTTCACGCTGCACGAAACGCAATATAGCGAGAGCGTGAACGGCGGAACGATCAACAGCACAATCAGCGGCGAGGGCTACCATCGCAATGTCCGCGAGATTGCCGTGGATTTGGTTCCGCCGTCGCTGGAACGCGTGTTCAACCGCAAGACGTGGCTGGGAGAGAAGCTGAAACACGTGATTGAACCGCGCGCTTCGTTCCGCTCGGTGAGCGGCGTGGCGGATTTCACGCGAGCCATCCGCTTCGATGAAACCGAGCTGCTTTCGAACACCACCGAAGGCGAAATTTCCATCACCAATCGGATTTACGCGAAGAAAGGCGGCGTGGTGTCGGAGATTCTGAATTGGGAGATCTGGCAGCGGCGCTATTTCGATCCCAATTTCGGGGACGCCGTAATGCCCGGAATGCGCAACGTCGTTCTGAGCACCGCCGATCTCACGCCCTACGCCTTTCTCGACCGGTCGCGAAACTACTCGCCCATCGTTTCGGTTTTGCGCCTGATCCCGCGGCCCGGTTTCGGCATCGAGTGGCGAGCCGATTACGATCCTCTGCTCGGCCACATCGTGAACAGCGGATTTACGGCGGATGCGCGCTTATCGAAATACTTCATATCGGTGGGGCATAACCAGGTGCGCAGCAATCCGCTGGTGCTCTCTCCGAGCGGCAATCAGATGCGCGGCGGAGTGGGATACGGGAACGCCAACCAGCGCGGCTGGAACGCCGGCTTCACCGCGATATACGATTACCGGACCAGCGTGGTTCAGTTCGCCACGACGCAGGTCACCTATAACACGGACTGCTGCGGCATTAGCGTGCAATACCGGCGGTTTGGTTTTGCCATCAACGGAATCGCCCGCAACGACAATCAATTCCGCGTGTCCTTTGCCATAGCCAACGTCGGCGCGTTCGGTACACTCAAGAAACAGGAGAGACTATTTTGATCGAAAAGCCAGCTTCCCACGACGATGCGAACTTGATCTTGAGGTTGTATGAATTGCGCCGCGAGGAACGGCTCCGCGCGGCTCGTGAGTGGTTCGTCAGCTCTTTCAAAGGCGTGAACACGGCCGATCAATTCATGCAGCTCTGCCCTCCCGGCTCGCCGGAGAACGCATACTTTCGCATGGTAGTTACCTACTGGGATATGGCGGCTTCTTTCGTAAACGCGGGCGTGTTGAACCCCGAGCTTTTTTTTCGGAATTCGGGCGAAATGATGTACGTGTGGGAGCGGCTATCGGACATCGCGCCGTCTCTGCGGGCGCAGCGGAAGAATCCGGCGATGTGGGGCGATCTGGAACAGGCCGCGAAACAGATGATCGAGTGGATCGGTGGCAGGGCGCCGGAAGCGTACGACGTGTTTAAGCAAATGGTGCGGGGCGCTTAAGAAGGTCCGAAACCTGGACGAATAGTTTTGAGGGAAGCGCGTTAGACTAAGGGCATATGCCGCAAGCCCTTATAGGGATGGAGCTTAGCGACCTGCAAGAGACGCTTGGCCCGGACCAGCCCGCCTTCCGCGCGCGACAAGTCTACAACGCGCTCTATCGCCAGAAAGTCGGGGACTTGGTTGAGATTTCCACCATCCCAGCCAGGATGCGGGAGAATCTTGCGGCTGCGCATCACATCGGTCTGCCCTTATTAGACCGGCGCTACGATTCGGTCGACGGCACCCTGCGCTATCTGCTTCGCCTCGAAGACGGGCGGACGGTCGAGACGGTATTGATGCCCGAGGAAGGGCGCGATACCGTTTGCATTTCGAGCCAAGTGGGTTGCCCGGTCGATTGCCGGTTTTGCATGACGGCGCTGATGGGCCTCGAGCGCAGCTTGACCGCCGGCGAGATTGTCGGACAGGTGTTGTTCGTGGCGCGCGAGAACAATCTGCTGGCCGCGGGCTCGCGCCTGAATATCGTCATGATGGGCATGGGCGAGCCGCTATTGAACCTGCCAAACGTTCTCAAAGCCACCCGAATCCTGACGGGCCCGCAAGGCGTGGGCCTTTCGGAGCGGAGAATTACACTCTCAACGTCCGGGATCGTCCCTAAAATCGAAGAGCTGGGCAAGGCCGAAGTGCGCCCGAAGCTGGCGATTTCGCTTAACGCTTCGACCGAGGAATCGCGGCGGGAGCTGATGCCGATCACGCGCAAGTATCACCTGGCGGATCTGATTGCCGCCTGCCGAAGTTACCCACTCCGCCACTGGGAGAAGTTGACATTTGAGTACGTGCTGTTGAGCGGGGTGAACGATAGCGATGCGGACGCGCGCCGCGTGATCAAACTTCTGGCGAACCTGAATTGCAAGGTGAATCTGATTGCTCTGAATCTCGGCCCGGGGATACCGTTCGAGACGCCGTCGCCCGAACGGGTGGATTCGTTTCAGCGGATTGTGAAGCGCGCGCTGCCCTGTTTCGTGCGAAAGCCGAGGGGCTTGGACATTTTTGCGGCTTGCGGGCAGTTGAAGAGGAATGAGACGAGAGACGCGCTATAATGCAGCCTGGATTGTAGGAAGAGGGCGAGTCAAATGGAGCCGGTAACCCGCGACGAGCTTAAAGAGGAGCTTGCAAACTTCGGAGCCCGCATGTTGGACCAAATGGGGCAACTCGAAGGCCGCATGTTGGACCGAATGATGCAACTCAATCTCGATCTTGAAGTTCGGCTCGATAGCCGGTTTCTTGCCTTTGAAGAACGCATGGAAAAGCGGTTCACCTTTTTCGAAGATCGGTTTCTGAAAGCACTCGCCGGGTACGTTGACGCGACCGACCGCCGCTTCGCTCGCAATGAGCGGATTTTGAACGATCTCGCCAATCGCCAACCGCCGCACTAGTAGGAATGAAGTACTTCCTCGCGAAGACCGATCCCGAATCCTACTCTGTCGATCAATTCGAAGCCGAGCATCGAACAATTTGGGATGGCGTTCGCAACGCCCAAGCGCTCCGGGCCATCCGCGAAATGCACGCCGGGGATCGCGTTTTCATTTACCACAGCCTGAAGGGCGACGCGGGAATCGTGGGACTCGCAAAGGTGGTCTCGGAGCCACGCGCCGATTCAACCGATCCCAAATTGACCGTCGTCGAGTTTGAATTCCTGACCCGGCTAGACCCCGCGACGACCCTCAAAGAAATCAAAGCCTCCGGCCTGTTCAACGATTGGGCGCTTGTCCGGCAAAGCCGTCTTTCGACGATGCTGGCGCCCGACGCCTTCGTGGGTTGGATGCGCGCAAAGCACGGCAGCCTACACTTCCCGGAAGTGTGATTTCCCGAAAACCGGATTCCCGCCCCTCTGCCGCTGCTATAGTGCTGAAACTTCAGGTATTCTATTTTTAGAAACGCCTCTTGCCCTGGCAGGCAACGTGCTTTTTGGAACCAACGGAGTGTAGTGTCTTCGAAGGACCCCAGTCGGTCAGATGCTTCAGGAACTCAAATTTCAGCTCTCGACGGCAATCCTCACAATTGTGACGCTTGCAGCGGTTGTCGCCGCGGTCCTGAACATACAGCAACTAGACAGGTTCCGGTTGGCCGAAGATGGCGTCATGTGGGTGGACCGCGGGATTACGACCGTTGAGGCCAAACGGATCGATCCCGGCAGCGGCGCGGAGAAGGCTGGACTTCGAGCCGGCGACCGGCTGCTCAACATCAATGGCGTACAGGTTGAAAAGGCTGTAAATGTTCCGCAAATTCTGGCGGCGGTAGGAGCGTGGAATAAGGCTCGCTATTTGGTCCGGCGCGCGGGCGTGGACGTCAAAACCACTGTAATCATAGGAGAGGCGCCGCGCGGGCGCTCGCTCTATTATCAATATCTAGCGGGCTTTGCTTACCTGATCATCGGCGTATTTGTTTATTTCCGGCGCGGCAGCGCTCATAAAGCCCGCCACTTCTTCGTTTTCTGCCTGGTATCTTTTATATTTTGCTGTTTCCACTACACCGGAAAACTCAACAATTTCGACAAAATCATTTATTGGGGTAACCTGGTGGCCGGCTGGCTGGCGCCTACGCTGTTTCTGCACTTCTGCCTCACATTCCCCGACCCGCCAAAGTGGTTCCGGACCCGCCTCTATACCCCGCTCGTCTATCTGCCGGGGATTCTTTTTACTCTCGTATTCATCGGGATCACCTCGGGGTTGGTTCAGGTTGCCGTTCCGCTGATCGAACTGCGCGTGGCGCTCGACCGCGGTTGGATGCTGCTGCTCACCTCGCTCTATCTCGCGAGCGGCACCGCACTGGCTTTCGAATATCGCAAAGCCGAAGATCCTATTGTCCGGCAGCAATTGAAGTGGCTGCGGAACGGCACGTTCTGCGGCTTCCTCCCGTTCGCGATTCTATATGCGATCCCGTACATCTTCGGTGCAACGCCTGGCCCGTATTTGCAGCTCTCGGTTCTCGGTCTTCCCTTGATTCCATTGACGCTCGCCTATGCCGTCTTGCGTTACCGGCTGATGGATGTGGACATTATTTTCCGCCGGGGATACGCCTACACCCTGGCAACGCTTTGCGTTTTGGCCGCCTTTTACGCCATCGTTTTTTCGCTAGCGAGCTTAGTGCAAAAGAATTTCAAGGATCTCGGCAACACCGGACTGATCAGCGTCATGCTGATCGCCACGTTCCTGTTCCAGCCGATTCGTAATTGGATCCAGGAGCGCCTCGACAAATTCTTTTATCGCGACCGGTACGACTACCGCCGCACGCTGATTGAATTTGCGCGGGAATTGAATTCCGAAACCGATCTCGATAAGATGCTGACGCTGGTCGCGGATCGCCTGATGCAAACTCTTTCGATCCGGCACGTGGCTTTCTTTCTCGCCGATTGCGCTTCGGCCGAAGCCGTCGCGAGTAAGCAGCCGTCCTTCGAGCTCCGCAAGTCCATGGGATCGAATGGCCGGCCCGCCTCTCACGATAGCCCGCTCGATCTAAGCTTCCTGAATTGGGAGCGAGACACCCCCTACCTTTTTTTCGAACGTACCCGGTATCGCCTGGATGCGGTGGCGCAAAGCTGGCCGGCTTCGATCCGGCGCACGCTGTCCGATCTGGATCTGACTTATTATCTGCCCTGTACCGTTCGCGGACGGACTATAGCGCACATCGGAGTGAGCCGGACGGAGACGGGCGATTTTCTCTCGAGCGAAGATGTCGAGCTACTGCTGACGCTTTCAGGCTACGTCGGGATCGCCGTTGAAAATGCGAACCTCTATCGCTCGCTCCAGCGGAAGGCGGACGACTACGAGCGTCTCAAGGAATTTAGCGAAAACATCGTCGAATCGATCAACGTAGGCATTCTGGCCGCGGATCTGGACGATCGCGTCGAAAGTTGGAACTCTCAAATGGAGCAGTTGAGCGGAGTGCCGCGCGAGGATGCCGTGGGCCGCTCGCTTACCGCCCTGTTTCCGCCGGAACTGATGGAGCAGTTGGAGCGCGTGCGCGGTCAGGTCGGGATTCATCACCTCGATAAGTTCCAATGGGGCCGCCCGCTGGGACATGCGAACGGCCGGAACGGGATTCGCGAAGCGACAGTGAATATCGCCATCGCCCCGCTTGTCTCCCGGGACTTCGAGCAGATCGGGCGATTGGTCATTTTCGACGACATCACGGACCGCGCGGAGCTGGAACGCCGCTTGGTTCAGGCCGACAAGTTGAGCAGCATCGGTTTGCTCGCGGCCGGCGTGGCTCACGAAGTGAATACGCCGCTGGCGGTGA
>JALYXS010000016.1 GCA_030946965.1 Acidobacteriota bacterium | reverse complement strand
ATGTTAGGGGTCCGGGAGGCTCCTGCCTGGCGCCCTATTCTTCTAATTATGTGAGATAGTCATTTAATCCGAATTAATTCTCGAATTAAATTATACGATTTAGTATTAGGGCTTTCCCCGAGGTTTCGCAACTAGGGAAAACCCTAAATACGCGAGGTGGCAATTAGATATCCTTTCGAACGAAGGGAAGCACGATGAAATCGCTATCCGCGCTTGCGCTCAAGGATAAACCCGAGTGCGATTGGTGCTCGCGCCAACGCTCCGGATTCAACACGCGTAGCACCGCAATCTCGTCGCACGACTGAAATTTAGGGCAGCGCAGGCAGTCTTTCCAGGCCTTTAACGGCAGGGCGCCACGCTCGACCTCGCGGAATCCAACCTTTTCAAAGAACCGCGGGACGTATGTAAAGGCAAAAACAGCGTCGAGTAGATAGCGTCCGGCTTCCTGAACCAGCGCGTCTACCACCAGCCGGCCGACCCCGTGCGTCTTGGCGCTCTCGGCCACGGCGAGCGACCTGACCTCTCCCATTGTCGGGCTATAAAAGTGGAGAGCGCCGCAGCCCATTAAGTGATTTCCCGAGTAGATTACCGAAAAATCTCTAATATTTTCGGATAATTCAAACTCCGTTCGGGATAGCATTACCCCCTTTGCGGCATAGCCATTGATCAGTTCCAGCAGGGGGGCTATATCACCCATGGCGGCTTTGCGGACTTGTAACGAATCGAAGCCGCATTTCAGGCGGTCCGCGGCATCGACCGGTTGAAGCGCTTTAAGACTGCCGTTCATGGGACGACCGCCGTACCCGCCGGTTCGCCCCGCAAAACAAGAGCCAATGTGGATTCCATGGCGCCAGGCACAATGCGGACTTCGCGCACTCCCTGCTGTAAGGCGGAAGCGGCGGCATTGAGTTTGGCCTGCATGCCCCCTTTCGCAATTCCGTTCGCAATCAGCGTTTCTGCCGCTGCAGCCGTCAGACGCGGGATCACCCGCCCTTCCCCATCAAGAACGCCCGTCACGTCGGTCAGGAAGATCAGCCGATCGGCCCCCATGCCCGCCGCGTATGCCACGGCCATCTGATCTCCGTTCACGTTATAGCGATTCCCTTCCCGATCGCCAGCCACGCATGCCACCACGGCTAATTCCGATCGGGTAAGCCGGTCCGAATGACACCGGATCACCCGGCCCACCGCTCCCAGGCGAGAATCCATCTGTTCCGCTTCCACCAGCGTTCCATCGTCCACGAACAATGCCACCGCGGGCGCGCCCGCCTCCCGCAACGCCTGGACCAGCTCCCGATTAACATTGCGAAGGACCGTTAAAACCGCTTCCAGAATCTCTGGCGTCGTAACCCGCATTCCATTCACGAACTGGCTCTCAATACCGCGCGCCTCCAAAAATCTGGTAATTTGCTTGCCCCCGCCATGCACCACGGCGAGTTCGTGGCCCGCTCGAAAAGCATCGGCAATCTGGCGCGCCAAACCGGCTCGAACCTCTTGCGAATCGAGCAACGTGCCGCCGATCTTGACCAGCGTCTTCACAAGAGACCCTTCGCTTCGGGAAATCCGAGCAGAAGGTTCATATTCTGCACGGCTTGCCCGGCCGCCCCTTTCCCTAAGTTATCGATGGCGCTCACGATCACTCCGCGACCGGTTTTGGCATCGAACGTCACGCCGATATCGCAGAAATTGGTACGCTGCACGGATCGCAAATCGGGCGTGCAACCAGGTTCGTAGAGGCGAATGAACGGTTCGACGGCGTAACGCTTCCGATAGGCTTCCATCAATTCATCCGCGCTGGTTTCTCGGGCGGCGCGGAAGTAAATTGTTTCCAGAATTCCGCGATCGATGGGAAGCAGTTGCGCCGTGAAACTGAACTCGCCCTCTTCGAGACCCGATATCTGTAATACTTCCGGCACATGGCGGTGATGGAGGATCGAATACGCGGAGAAATTTTCGGTCACCTCGCAAAAGCTGGTGGAAGCGGCGGGCTTGCGTCCGGCCCCGCTTACGCCCGATTTCGCGTCGCAGATCACACCCGCGCGCCGGTCGATGAGCCCGGCCTCAAGCAGCGGGCGAATCGCCAAATTCGCGGCGGTCGGATAACACCCGGGATTGGCAATCAGCCGCGCTCCCCGAATTCGCTCGCGGCAAAACTCCGGAAGACCATAGACCGCGTCGGCGAGCAATTCCGGCTGGGTGTGCGGCTGTTTATACCAGGCCAGATACCGTTCCGGGGTTTGCAGCCGGAACGCCCCGCTCAGGTCGATCACCCTCGCGCCAGCCTCAAGCATAGCGGGCGCAAGCTCCATCGAAACCTCGGGCGGGGTCGCTAGAAACACGACGGCAAGGCGCTCGCTTCGAGCCGCCTCACCGGTGCAGGCAGCCCGCGCGATGGGCGCCGGATGTAGGAATTTTGACGCGATGCGTTCTTCCCGGTGATCGAGAAGAACGGGTGTCACGTCGGAATGGTTACGAAGAATAGCGATTAGTTCCGCGCCGCTGTAACCCTTATGCCCCACTACGCCGACTCGGACCATTATGAGTAATTATTCACTTGAATGAATAATTATAACATCGTGACGGCAGATGCTGGAAGCTAAATGCGACTCCCGCAGCTTGGCGTATTCCGCCTTGGCCTGTACGAGGATCAAGATGTTGGGGTCGGCATCTTTCCAGAGAGTGAGGAATTCCTGCTAGGCAGTTTTTGCCTTGCTCTTGTTTCCCGAGAGCGCGTACGCTCTGCTCCCCTTCGTCGATCTTGCGCTTCCAACAATATTCGACGGGCAACGGTCGACTCGGACTGGGCCGACGGGTTGTGACGGTCGCGGCTGTGCGGTAATTTCCGGGCTGCTTATCCAGATAATCCGGCGGGATATTGTTTACTCCATTTTTTAGCTGCCAGAGATACCAGATATGATCGATCATGCAATGATGCGACCAAAAAATGGATCAAATGCCGAAGTGCTGATTTGCCCCATATCGCCTCCGGCCCAGCCGTGCACATTATCGTGAATGTCCTCATGCTGGCTCGAGAAATCGACATGGCTGCCCAAAAGCATCAAATCGTTCACCTACCGCGCCGTGGTAA
>JALYXS010000002.1 GCA_030946965.1 Acidobacteriota bacterium | reverse complement strand
TAAACTACGCCTCCAATAAGCTCTGCTCGCTTAACCGACGGCAGCAGCTCCCAACGGCGTAGGAACTCATCGCGCGAAAGTTTCTCTCCGGCAATCAGCAGTTGCGTGATTTGATCGGCTGGCGAGATCACGGCCTAAACCTTTCGTGCAAGATCTTCGACGAACTGTTCGTGTTCCGGCGAACGCAAGCCTTTGTTTAGAACTCGCAGCATCCGCGGCAAATCTTTTTTCAAAAGTGCTTCGGCGTCGAGCCACAGACCCGGAAACGCAAGCGAACGCAGAATCCCGTTGCGATCCGGCTGGATGAAGGATTCGACATCGCCAGTCATCCCGCGCCAGATTACCTTCGATTCCTCAACCAAAACTACTATGTATTCGCGCACTCCGGCCGTCCGGTACAAATCCAGCTTCGGCCCAAGGTCGTAGGATTTGCTGGAAAGCGAAATTTCAGCCACTAACTCCGGCGCCCTCGACCCGTAGCTGCCTTCGACGCTCGATTGACCGCCGTACTCCGGCAAAATCCGAAGGTCGGCATCCGGTTGCGCCGCATCCTCAAGCATCAGCCACGTGCCGTCGGCGCCCGCGTCACAACCGGGCGTGAACACAGCGTAACGAAACAGGAGACCAACGATATCACCGTGATGCGATCTATGCCCCAAACTGACTGGCGACGGCATATAGACTACGCCTCCAATGAGCTCTGCTCTTTTAACCGACGGCAGCAGCTCCCAACGGCGTAGGAACTCATCGCGCGAAAGTTTCTCTCCGGCAACCAGCGGTTGCGTCATTTGGTCGACGGAAGACATAACGGACCGCCTCTGGTGTCAGGTTAGCACCTTGTTATCATGAATCTGCCACTTTGATGATCGGCCAGACCATATCGCATTTCGAGGTTATCGAGAAGCTGGGCGAGGGCGGCATGGGCGTCGTCTACAAGGCCCGCGACACGCAGCTTGACCGCTTCGTCGCGCTGAAAGTGCTCCCGGCGCAGATGGTTGCCGACCCGGAACGCCGCCGCCGCTTCATGCAAGAGGCCAAGGCGGCCTCGGCCTTGAACCATCCCAACATTATTACCGTTTACGAAATTTCCAGTTATGAGGATGGCGAATTCATCGCCATGGAATTCGTTCGCGGCAAGACGCTCGACGCCCTAATCGGGCGCAAGGGTCTCACGCTTGACCATACCCTGAAATATGCCGTTCAGATCACCGAGGCCCTCGCCGCGGCGCACGCAAGCGGCATTATTCACCGTGACGTGAAACCCGCCAATATCATGATCACGGATTCTGGCTTGGTGAAAGTTTTGGACTTCGGACTGGCGAAGCTCACTGAACCAATCGGAACGGATCTTGACGGAGCGGGCGTGACGCGCGGCGTGGATCAGATGCTTCGCACGACCGAAGGCATGATCGCCGGCACCGCCGCTTACATGTCGCCGGAACAGGCGGAAGGCAAGCCCGTCGATTCGCGAACCGATATTTTCTCATTCGGATCGGTACTCTACGAGATGATCACGGGACAACGCCCGTTTCAGGGAGCGTCGCCGCTTTCGGTGCTCACTTCCGTGCTACGGGACGATCCGCAGCCCGTCGCCGCAATCGCCGGCAGCGTGCCGCCGGAACTCGAGCGCATCATGAACCGCTGTCTGCGGAAAGATCCCGATCGCCGCTGGCACAGCATGAAGGACGTTCAAGTGGCCCTGGCGGAAATCAAAGAGGAATCCGACTCGGCAACGATGCTGACGTCCCGTCCAAATTTGCCGGCTTCCGCGACGGTTCGCGCGACCGCTTCACAGCGGCATCTTGCGACGGGCAAGCCGGTAATGAAGGAAGCCTTAATAGCCGGAGCGGTGTTATTGGCCGGCATTGCAGGGCTGACAATCTGGCGGAGCCGGTCGGAAAATCCCCGCGTTGTTCGGACGCCCGCTCCCCCGCCGCTGGTGGTTACTCCACCGCGGAACCGGCCTTCGCCGATGGGCGATCTACTCCTCACCAACGATGGCATAATCGAACTCGAACAAGGGGGCGTCAAGGACGGGGTCATCATCGATCGAATCAAACATGCGAAAACCAATTTCGATTTTTCTCCGGCGGAAATTGTTCGCCTCTCGAAAGCGGGCGTGTCAGGCGAAGTAATCGCGGCGATGCAGAACCCGCAAGCCGCCGCGGACCCTTCGGATAGTCTCTCCGCCCGCCGGAGTGTCACCATTCCCGAGGGCACGAAAGTCCGGCTCACTGTTCTCGAAGACGTGCTCGTTTCGACCGCCAAGAAGGGAGATCCGTTGGCGTGCAAGGTTGCCGAGAATGTGAGAGTGGATGGGGCTCTGGTTATCGCCCGTGGCGCGGCAGCTTCCGGAGTGGTTGCGGACGCGGAAAAGAAGAAGATTTTTGGCCGTGGAAACAAGCTGATTTTACAATTCGTCTCGGCGCAAGCCGTGGACGGACAACCCGTTCGGCTTAGTTCCAAGATTGTAGTCGGCAAGGGCAGCCCCGATTGGAACAAGCCGGGGGCCAAGATCAAGGAAACTATGGTCTTGTACGGCTCCGTTTTCGTCGCGAACGTGGACGCGGATAGAACCATCACTATTGCGGCGCCCGATACGCCGCAACAGATTCCGCCCCGCTAAGCCCGCATTGCGGCGGCGAATTGTTGGAACGCAAGCGGTTTCCGGAATCCCAGCGCTAGCCGCGCCACTTCGATACCCGCCCAAACCAGATAGGCGATCGTAATGTACCAATGAACGCCGGTCACGACAGCCACCGGCGAGATCGAAAATCCGAATTGCAAGGCCCACAGGAAAAACAATCCCACAGCTTCCCACCACGCGAGTTCCATGTTGACCAGAATCAAAGCGGCGACCAGCGATTGCCCCAGCGTCATCAAAAGTTCCTGACCTTGTTGAGAATCGAAGTAGATCGCCGAGGGCGTTCCGCGGCTGATCGAAAACACAATCGGCAACATTGCGGTAAGCAGAGTCCACTGATTGATATTGCTCGATACCATGTTCATCAGAGCCATGGGAGCGCGTTCGATGCTGCGCGCCCAGTAGAAGGCGGAAACCTGTTCGGGGAACTCCGAAACAAACGGCGCGACCCATTGGATGAACACAAAATCCGAAACTCCAAGCAGCGACGATAAGGCGAACAGGCTCGCGAGGAACGGCTCGGCCAGAAAGAAAATCAACGCTCCTCCGGCCACGAACAGGGTCCCGATTGAAACGATGCGCATCGGCTTCCGCGCCAACACAACCGATCGCGGAATTACGCCGAGATCCTCAATGTGCTCGGCCTCTTCCGCCGGTATGCGCCGCAGTACGATCAGGTACGTGACGTAAATGGCGATGAGGACGCCAGCATCGAAAATATTCAGCGATGCTTTAAGCCAGATTACGAATATATAGGCGATGCACACGACTACGCCGACAATCTGAACCGATTGATCTGGCGCCAGATGGATACCATTCAGCGGCTTGCCGTGGCGCCTTCGATGCGCGATCGCCGCGGTGCAATAGATCATGGGCCATCCAAGCCCAATCAGCAGCCGCAAAGCGCCGGTCAAATTAGCCAATAGGTATTGTGTCTGCTGATGCCACGCGAGCACCGCTTCGACGGCGAACTCGGGCAGGGTCTGCAATAGGGCCAGTATGGCGAGCGCGAACCCCTGCGCCATGAAAAACTGCGCGGATTCCGCGCCCCAGGCAATCATCATGGATGCGAGCAGCAAGGCCGGAGCGATCCAAAATACCGAATTGGCGGAGCCGGGGTGGATGGGGCTTGCGGTTATCAGCAATAAGAGGAAAACGGACAGCGCCGGCTTTTGCCGCGTGCGCGGGTTACCGTTCATTCGCGGCGGACACGATCGAGGGTATGGCGAATTCGGGGCGCCTCTCCGGAAAATCGGTGCGGAAATGCGCGCCGCGGCTTTCCTCGCGAGCCAAGGCACAACGCGCGATCGACAACGCCACGGTTTGAATGCTGCGCAAATCGTACTGCGCGAGGCACGCGCGTGGATTGGGCAGCATTTGGTAGGAGGCCAATAACTCGCGAGCCGCGGTCAATCCCGCGCGATCTCTCGCGATCCCGCAATTTTCCCAAGCCAGATTCCGGACCTCATTTTCCGCCGCCCGCGGAAACAACGCTTCCGGGGCGATTCCCAATTCTTTCGACTTTCGCCCGCCTGTCTCCCGCATGGCAATCCCGGAGCGGGCGCCGAACACAACGCCTTCAAGCAGCGAATTGCTCGCCAGGCGGTTGGCTCCATGCACTCCGGTACAGGCCGCTTCCCCCGCCGCGTAAAGCCTCGGAATGCTGGCGCGCCCGTAGAGATCCGTACGAACGCCGCCCATGGCGTAATGCGCCGCGGGATGCACTGGCGCGGACGTAGTCGAGATATCCACGCCGTATTGCAGACACGTTTGATGGATGCGCGGGAACCGTTCGCGAATGAAATCCGCGGGCCGGTGCGTCAGGTCGAGAAACACATGCGGAGCGTGGGTGCGGCGCATCTCCGAGACAATCGCGCGCGCCACCACGTCGCGCGGCGCAAGCTCGCGCATGGGATGGTAGCGTTCCATAAATCTTTCGCCCGCGCTATTCAGCAAATAAGCGCCTTCGCCGC
>JALYXS010000713.1 GCA_030946965.1 Acidobacteriota bacterium | reverse complement strand
CCCCCATACCGCCGAAGATCCCCAAACGGCTGAGCTCCCCCACACTGCCGAGTTTCCACCGACGAAAACTGAACTTCCCCACACGGCGGACGATCCCCATACGGCGGAACTGCCCCAAACCGCCGAGGTGCCCCCAACCGCCGAAGCGCCGCCGACTATGTAGACATTCCCTGAAGGCGTGTCGGTGATAGCTTTCGGCGACTGCGCTGTCGCGCCCGCCGGAATCAGGTCCGTGTTCGCTAGGGCCGCTGGAATATTCAGATATCCCGCCCCCACTGTGAACACGTCGTACTGGCTGACAAAGGTAGTTTGACTGCCGGTGGCGGAGTCGGTCACGGTCACCTGGCTTGTGGCCGGGAAAGTCTTCGATGCGGTTTTCATCAGCCGCGCTTTGACCTGGTCGGGAGTCAAGGTGGCATCCTGGCCGATCAGTAGCGCCGATGCGCCGCTAACCACGGCGGCCGCCATGCTGGTTCCGCTAAGCATGAAGTAAGTCGAGGTAGGTCCGTATGCGCCGAATCCTTGGATCGCCGATTTTTGGACAACATTCTGCGGGTAGGTATTCCGCAAGGTGCTGCCGGGATCCTGGATCGAGAAAATCTGGTTACCGGGAGCCACCAGATCCGGCTTAACGATATGATCGAGCAGGGAAGGGCCTTTCGAGCTATAACTGGCGATCATGTCGTCGCCCGTTCCAGGCGTGCTTTCGGTTTTCATGGCCCCCACGGTCAGCACGTAAGGATCGTTGCCGGGAGAAGTGATTGTCGCGTATCCCGACGTATTCTGGGAATTGTCGCGGCCCGAGTTTCCGGCGGCCACTACCACCATGATGCCGGCATTCCAGGCAGCTTCGACGGCTTGGCACAGCGGATCTTGCGTGTAGCTCTCAAAAACGGGGCGTCCAATTGAAAGATTAATGACGCGGATGTTGTAGACATTCTTTAGTGCGATTGCCTGGTTGATGGCCTGAATTACGGATGAATCCGTGCCGTTTCCGTTCGGATCGAGAACGCGCAGGCTGATCAGATTGGCGGCGGGGGCGATCCCCATGACCTGATGCGTGAAGAATCCGCCAGTCGAATTGGTTGCGTTTCCGGCGATGATTCCGGCGACGTGCGTGCCGTGGCCGTAATCGTCGCTAACGCCGTATCCGGGGACGAAGCTCTGCTGGTAAACCACGCGCGAAGTCCAAACGCTGGGGACGGTCAGGTCCTGGTTCCCATTAATTCCACTGTCGATTACCGCGACGCCAACGCCGCTACCCGCGTGAGAGGTTGCGCCGAACGAACCTACCGCCTGAGGCGTGTAATCGTAAACGGACGATCGGCGCAAGCGTCGGTCCGGTGAAATATAAGCCACTTCGTCGATTGATTCAAGGACGGGTAGAAGACTCACGGGGACGTTGAAGGATGCTGCCTGAATGGCCGAAAATTCGCTTAGGAAAGTTCCACCGAGTAAACCGATGAGTTGGCGGTAGACCGGGCTAACCGGGTGTTTGAACTGAACGATCACGTCCATGGTGGATGCCGGATTAAGGCCGCGCAAGTCCGATGAAATTTTTGGCCCGGCAAACGCCAGCGCGGCGATACTGAACGACAAAACTAATTGCAATGTTTTTTTCACTACTTTCTCCCTGAAGTGCGGCTAGCCAACGCCGTCGCTGATAAAGGCAAGGTGAAGGCCAACCCGCTTGTGCGGCAACTTATTGATCCCATGGCATTTATTCGACGCGGGAAAGAAGCGCCTGGGGACAAGTTGTCCGCGGGACCGCTCGCTCGAAGAGCGCTCGCGGCTGAGGGGCGAGAGTCTAAGCTATTGGCAGCTATAGGCTCGTGCGCGCGAAGCAGACTCGGGGGCATGCTGCCCTGCCGATAGGACAAATTGTCCCGGTTTAATCGATCACTTCGAGAAATGCATTCGCCGCATAGCTGAGGGCACGGCGCGACGGATGCACCAGACGGATCTTCCGCTCGACATGAAGCTCGTGGACTTTGACGGCGCAAAGGGTCTGGTTGGCGATCTCGTCCTCCACGCACATTCTGGGGATAAACGCGACGCCTAGATTACTTTGGACCAGTTTGCGAATCGTTTCGATAGTCGGCATCTCGATATCCATGTTAAGCGCGACTTTGTGGCGCTGAAATTCGCGCAGCACGATTTCGCGGTAGGGCGAAAGCACGTTGTGGGCGATAAAGGTTTCCATACCTAATTCCGATATGGAAAGGGACTTGCGGCCGGCGAAACGATGCCGCGGCGAAACCGCGAGCACCAGCGAGTCGCTATAGATAACTCTCGAAACCAGGCGTTCGTCGCGCGGATCGTAGCTGATTACTCCAAGCTCCAGATTGCCGTCGATTAGTTCGGCGGGAATACGGCTTGAGAGGCTGCGGCGGATCTGGATTCGTACTTTGGGATAGAGGCGGCGGTAGCGCTCGATGTGCTGTAGAAGATAGAGGGCGGTCGATTCGTTGGCTCCAATGGCAAGGCGTCCCGCGGAGTTGTCGCGCAATTCGGCGATGGAGTTGCCGAGCTCCGCGGTCAGGTTCTCAAAGCGCCGCGCGTATTCAATCACGGTACGGCCGGCGTCGGTGAGCATCAGCTCTTTGCCCGAGCGGTCGATGAGTTTTTCGCCCAGATCCGTTTCCAGGCGCTGCAGGGCGAGCGAGACGGCCGGCTGCGTGCGAAAGAGCTTCTTCGCGGCTCGAGAAAAGCTTTTCTCGGTGGCTATCGTAAGGAAAACGTGAAGGGGATAGAGCTCCATCAGTTCCGATGATAGAATAAAGGATTCTTATTTACATTGCGAAATGAATAAATTTGATTTATTTCGCACTGGGACTCATAATCGGAGATCCGGAGGCGAATCGACATGAACAATCGAGTCTGGATTTTTGACACAACGCTGCGGGACGGAGAGCAATCGCCGGGATGCAGCATGACCGTGCCGGAGAAGATGCGCCTGGCTCGCAAGCTGGCGGAACTGGGCGTGGACATTATGGAGGCCGGATTTCCGATCGCGTCGGACGGCGATTTCGAAGCGGTCGACGCGATCAGCCGGGAGTTTCCGTGGGTGCAAGTTGCGGCGCTGGCGCGATCCTGCACGGGCGATGTCGAGCGGGCCGCGCGGTCACTGCAACACGCGAAGCGGCCGCGCATTCACACTTTCATCGCGACCAGCGATATCCATTTAAAGTACAAGCTGAAAAAGTCGCGCCGGCAGGTGCTCGATGAGGCGGTAGCCGCCGTGGAATTGGCTCGGCACTATGTGGACGATGTCGAGTTTTCGGCTGAGGACGGCGCGCGGACCGATCCCGATTATCTCGAAGAGGTTGCGCGCGCGGTGGTTGCGGCGGGCGCGCGGACCGTGAACATTCCGGATACAGTCGGGTATTCGACGCCGGATGAATACCGGGATCTGATCGGGCGAATTGTTGAGGCGCTGGGCGATTCGGCGGTGGTGAGCGTGCATTGCCATGACGATCTCGGATTGGCGGTTGCGAATTCGCTTGCGGCGTTGCAGGCCGGCGCCAGGCAAATCGAATGCACGGTAAACGGGATTGGCGAACGCGCCGGAAACTGTTCGCTCGAAGAGATCGTGATGGTAATGAAGACGCGCAACGATCGTTATCCGTACAGCACCGGCATTAATACCGAGCATCTTTATGGCGCGAGCCAGTTGCTTAGTTCCATCATCACCTTCGGCGCGCAGCCGAATAAAGCGATTGTGGGGCGGAACGCGTTCGCGCATGAAGCGGGCATTCATCAAGACGGGTACTTGAAAGAGCGGACCACCTACGAGATTATCGATCCGAAGTCCGTGGGCGTCCCCGAAGGCAAACTGGTGCTCGGGAAACATAGCGGACGCCATGCGTTAAGAGACCGGTGCACTGATCTGGGGTATACTCTGACGCGGGAAGAATTGGACGGGTTGTAC
>JALYXS010000675.1 GCA_030946965.1 Acidobacteriota bacterium | reverse complement strand
GGTGCTCTCTTCGGTGGCTGCGACGATTTTCCGCTTGACGAAATTGCGGAACCAGTCCGTTTGCACGATCACGATCGCCGCGACGAACACGACAAGAATAAATGCGGCCAGCACGATAAAAATATTGCGAATGATTTTCGCTCGCCCGCTCATGCGAATGCTCCCTGCATGTACTCAATGCGATTGCGCTTGCGCGCCTGCTCGATCCAATCGGTGAAGTTCTTGTTGACGTGCTCGCCCTCGAGGGAGGCGCGAACCCGAGGCGCCAGCGCCTCAAAGTTGTTGTCCTTGGGATACTCGCGCTTCAGCTCCGCGAGATGTCGATCATAATACTCGCGCACCTCGTCGTCATTCACCAGCACGCCGGCGCGGAATCGCTGATCGATGAATTTCAGGACGGTAAGCTGCCATAGCAACTGAGCGCGAAGCTGATTTTCAGATAGCGCATAGCTCGACAGCCCTTCGCGAAGGCGAGTGTCCGAACCGCCGAAGCGGTCTTTGCGGAGTTGGTTCAGCAGGGCTGCCACGTCGGCATCAGTTGGCCGGGAGTATCCGCCGTTAGCAATCTCGTCCCGGAGAATGGTTTGGTCGATAAGCCGCTCCGCGGCCGTATGCTTGGCATCCGCGCCAAGGTCGAGCTTTTCGCGATTGAGGAATTCCGTCAGACGAAGATCGCGCTCGATGTCGCTCGACTTGATGGCATGCTTCCCAACCACGACCGCGACGCGATCGAGAACGACGGCGCCGTGGACGTTAAATGCAAGGACGACCAGTAATATGTGGTACGCCACGTTGCTCAAAACGTTTGACCTATCGAGAAGAAGAATTGGAAATGGCTGACGTTCTGCTTGACGCCAGTGCAAAAAACCGGCTGCTGATTCCGCGGCAGCCCTGGATTGCATTGCAACAGTTCCACTGGCGTGCCCTTGAATCCCACGAAGGAAGGCGGATTGATGCTGTAGGCTAGATCCAGCCGGATCGGCCCCACGGGCGTCCGATAGCGAACGCCGAAACCCGCCGCTTGAACGGTGTAATCGAAATCTTGAAGGTCGCGTTGATTGAAACGTAGCGACATGTTGCTCAAGGAGCTGAAGACGTTCCCCATGTCATGGAACACCACTCCCTGAATATTCGCGCCAATCAGCGGAAACCGCACCTCGACGTTGTTAAAAAACAGTGCATTGCCACCCAGCGGAAACCCAGTCGGAGATGAAGCCTTTCCGCCCGGAACCAGCGGTGTCCCTACGTCTCTCGGCCCAGCCTGGTTATACGGGAACGCACGCAACGAATCCGCGCCGCCCCCGAAGAATCGCTCCGGCAGCGGTACCGATTCCTGCGCCGAAATACCGGCCGGCTCGGCGAAGGGGCTGATTACTCCAAACTGCGTTTGCCGCGCCAACGTGATCGTGTGAGTCAAAGGATAGTAGGTCGCGTTGCGTGCCAGAACCCGGCTGAAGCTGCGCTGCGAGCCGAAAAATTTCGTCGATAGCCCCACATCCGCCGTATTAAAAATGCCTCGATGCGGTTCCGCCGAATTGTCGCGCCGGTCTTGCGCCAGATTGGCCGAGAGCTCCCCGATCCGTACCGGTTGCAGCAACTGCGGGACGAGGAGCACCGGGATGATCACGCTGCCGACGCTCACCCGGCGGTAGGCAAACCGGAATAGGCCATTAAGAGATTTCGAAAATCTTTGCGACATCTGCACCGAGGCTTCTTCGCGTTTCGAAGCGAATGTCCGGACACTGAGCGAGTCGTCGTAAAGAAGCGTGAAAGTGATGTTGCGGCCTTCGACCTCCTGGAAACGCGGAGCCAGATAACTTAATGACGCTCTTTTCTCTAGCGTGGAGTACGCGCCGCGCAGCGTGGCCGTATGCCCGATGCCCCAAAGATTCAGGCGGCTGACATTCACCGAAAAAAGCGGACTAAAGCCAGTCGCCCCGGCAGGCGAAGAGAGATTGGTCGAGCTAGGAGTGCCAAAGCGCGCGAGATCCGCCCCTACGCCGATCCCGACGGTATAGCGGTTCGCTTCTTCAAAGTTATACAGGACGAACTTGTGATCCGTGGCGCCATCCGGGTTCTGAATCGCTGTATCTACTCGCGCGAAGATCCCGAGATCGTAGAAGCGCTTTTGAATATCGGTCTGCGCGATAGGGGACAGCGGATCTCCGGGATGCAGCGTGATGTTCTTATCGACGAGATGCCGGCGCGTGGTTCGCAGGCCTGAAGTGACGACGTCGCGGACGTATTGCCGTTCGCCTTCCGTCACCGTGTATTCAACGTTGACATGGTGCGGTTCGCCGCTCGGCTGCCATGCCGCTTGAAAACTCGCGTTTGGAAACCCTTGCGAGAAATAGTAAGTCAACACCTCATTGCGGTCGGCGGCCAGGTTCACGTCCGCAAATGGCTGCCCCGCGATGGACGCGAGGCCGGCGGTGGCGGCATTGCGAGCGACCTTCGCGATTCCGTTGATTGACAGATTGTCGACCAGCCACTGCGGCCCTTCGGCGATCTTCACCGTAACCGCAATCTGCCCCGGGTTGCCCCGGTATCCGCGATCCACGATGGAAGTCACCTTCACGTCGCGGAAGCCGTTTGACTTATATAGATTTGCGATGTTCTCTTCATCCTTCCGGCGGAACACCTCGCTATAACGGCCGTGCCGGAG
>JALYXS010000659.1 GCA_030946965.1 Acidobacteriota bacterium | reverse complement strand
GGTTTGGAATCTCCAGCAACGGCGCGCTCGTCCAGTCCCGTCTGAGAAATGTACCACGGTACCGCTCCCGCGCCGCAACTCAGATGGACGGTAAGGTACGATTTTCCCGGGTTTCAGCTTGCCCGCGCCAGCCCACGGGTCTAGAATTCAGGCAACATGAGTTCCGGCCACATGAGTACAGGCAAACCCGAAATTAAGAAAAAAGCCGATTTCAATCCAGGTAGCACGACTATCCTAGTGGTGGACGATGAACCCGAAGTTCGCAAACTAGTGAGTGCCATGTTGACGCGCTCGGGCTACAAATTGGTTATGAGCGATTCGGGCGACAATGCATTGAAGATTTTCAAAAAATACGATCCGCCCATCGACCTGCTGCTTACCGACGTGGTTGCGCCCGGAATGAGCGGGCCTATGCTGGCGGACCAGTTGACGGAAATTCAACCCGGTCTTCGCGTGTTGTTCATGTCGGGTTACGATCAATCGCAGGTGGTCCGAAAATACGTGGTGGACCGTGGATTCGCGCTTCTCGCTAAGCCATTCACGATGGAACAACTCGAATCGAAAGTCGCCGAGGTGTTGAGGGGTCCCCAGGGCATCGCCGCCCATAGCTGACCGGAGCCTGTTCAGATTAATATTACGCGGCTATTTCTCAATCGTCATTCGCAGTACCGCGCCGCTCCGCACACCCGGAAAGAATAAGATTCCGCCCGGATCGGTACGCGCTTCAACCATTTCCTCATCGTCGATCTCGATGTGATATTTCCGCGTCGCCTCCAATCCCACTACAAAAACGTCGAAAACTTCAAGCGGGTCCGTACCATGCGGGACCACGAATCTACGCGTCTGCCCGCCAAAAAATATCGTTGCCTCTCCCAGGTCGAGAGGTTCGCGTGACAGCTCGGGATTTAGGATCGTTACCCTACCATCGCGAAAAAGCTGCAGCTGACCGTCGAAGTAGCCAAGCCAAGTCGCCGAGTCGTCCCAGTCCGACCGGACGAAGAGACGTCCGAACATATCGTCGTGGAAAACGAGTGGCACATGATAATAGCTCAGGCCAGGCTGGTAGGGATTTGCCCATAAAAACTCATACGCAATCCCAAATGGCCCGCGCATCAGAAACCGGTCGTTCATCAGCCAGCCCTGCAGCACCTGGCTTTCCGGCGCGTTCGCGTCGAAGGCAACCATGCCGAGCTCAGCGGCCCGCGAGAGGGCGGCGTCCGTGAGGTCCGGCTGCTTCGTGCCTTTCGCGGCGGAAATGCGGAATTCATTTTCGGGCGCCGGAAACGACGCCGGATAGTACGAGAGCAGATGATAAATCGGCAGTACTTTGAAATAAGCCGGGTACGATTCCCGCAGATCGATATTGAGATTGTCGCGAACGGCATGTAGGATTTCGTAAAGCGGGTAGATATCCTCGCGCGGGATTGCGTTGTGACCGGCGCGGAGGGCAGGCACGATCCGGGCTTCCCAGTTTTTTTGTACGAAGTCTTGGATTCCCGCGTTCGACGCCGCCGCATTGTGATCCGCCAGCGCAATTGATGCCAGCAGCCGGGAACGCGCGTCCGCGAGCGAGTTGTCGCGCCCCGGTGTCTCGATGCCCTTCTGCAAGCGCGCGGCTATTACGCGGCTTTCCGTTTCGGAGAGGACGTCCTGGCACCAATCGAACACTAACGCGAGTTGACGCAGCGCGCTGGGCGGCGCGGCGGCCGGGCTGATGGCCCAACTCACGGCCCGCTTGCCGGATTCGCGCTCCCCGGTGACGCGATAGTGCAGCGCCCACGCAAATCCCGGCTCGGGCATGGGCGCTCCACCGGCCATCAGAGTTTCAAACTGCTCCCATCGCAGCGACCGCCGCTCCCGCTCTCGTTTAAGCAGGCGCAGCCGGTTTGCGCGCAGAAACAATCGGGGGTGTTCGGTGTAGACAGCCAGGCTGTCGGGCGAGGACTGCGCGCGCGGTATTACACAAAAAACCGGTACGCAAATTAGGGCGAAGATTATCGCCCGAAGTTCTAAAACTATCCCCCGCCGGATCATTCGTCCGATTGTGTCATAGCGACACAGGGCGCACCACGAGAGCAACACAGGCACGCCGGGAGACACTTGCCCGATAGCGAAAGCCGCGCGAAATAAGAGACTTGCGGGCATTGACTCCTGGTGCTTAGGTTGCTATCTAAGATGGTGAACCGGAGAAGTACTTGAACAACCTGCCCTCTACTGCAACAAGCAAGCGGGACGGGATAGCGGACGAAAGAACAGCATGCTTTCGGGAGTAGCTGTTTTGGAGTTCGATCGTTATCTCATCGCGAGCCGGTTGCAGTCAGAGGGGTTTTTTTGCGACCATCTCCGCGGTTTTCCCGCCTTCCCAATAGTGCAATATATTCCATCCGTCGAATGCCGTGCTCAGCTCACCCGGTTCGCCCGCGAAACGCCCCTGTAGCAGGACAGAGCACGCCGCAATTCCCCCGGGACAAACGCCATCGCGGATCTTTGGAAACAAATCCCGTTGCCGGTAGAGCCACGCGAGAATCAGATCGTAGCGGCCCGGTTGGATCGTGAAGCCGTCCTCTTCCAGATCGACGACCCTCGTTTCCAGTTCCAATCCGTTCGCCTGTGCGTTGAGCGCGGCGATCGCCGAGGGCGACCGGTCGACCGCCATCACGCGCCAGCCGCGTTTGGCGAGATAAATTGCGTGCCGGCCCGTTCCGCACGCCAGATCGAGAGCCGCGCCGGGAGCGAGTTTCTCGACGGCGCGAATCACCGCCGGCGCAGGCTGGTCATGGGTCATGGAGTCTTTTATCATTTGAAGGTAAACCCGTGAAATATATCTCAGGTCTTTCCCTCGTTACTCTGCTTTTTGCATCCTACGCGAACGCTGGATCAAGGGCAAAAACGGCGGCCAAACATCCTCCGGCGCGACAGGCGGATATTCGGCAAACGCTGTTACTGCGCGATGTCTCCGTGGTGGACATCGAGACTGGCGCGATTGAGCGTCACGGGAGCGTGGCCATTCGCGGCGATCGCATCGCGGCTGTCGGGCCCGTGTCTAAAATCAAGATCCCCGCGAACGTGAAGATCATCCCCGGCGGCGGCAAGTACGTGATTCCCGGCCTTTGGGACATGCATGTCCACCTCTGGTACAAGGACAACCAATTTCCGCTATTTCTCGCGAACGGCGTGACGGGCGTGCGCGATATGGGCAGCCGGATGAAACAAATCGACTCCTGGCGCGCGCAGATCAAATCGGGGCAACTGATGGGGCCGCGAATTATCGCTTGCGGCTCGCCGCTGAACGGCCCCGCGCCCGGTCTCGATTCCAAAATGCCCGTGATCGAAGTTCGAAACCCGAGCGACGCGCGCCGTGCCTTCGATACCCTCGATGACGGCATGAAGGTTGATTTCATTAAGGTTCTATCCGGCGTGCCGAAGAGCGCGTATCTGGCGCTCGCAGAGGTTTCACGGCACTGGGGCGTGCCGATCGAAGGCCACCTGCCGGATTCCATCACCGCGCTCGAAGCCGCAAATGCCCGTCAGACCACGATGGAACACCTGTTCGGAATCATGCTGGCATGCTCGTCGCGGGAAGACGAGCTGCGTGCCCAACGCGCCACCGCTTGGCGGAAGGCGGACTTAGATGAGATCTCGCGCGTAAACACCGAGATTCTTGAAACATATGATCCGCGCAAGGCCGCAATTCTGTTCGAGCGTTTCAAACTGTATGACGTGCGGCAGACTCCGACGCTTGTAATGCGCAAACGCATGGCGTCTATCGCGACTGAGGAGCTTGTTGAAAATCCAAATCTGCGGTATGTGGACCAATCCATTCGCAAGAGTTGGCCCGATCCTTCGCGGGAGGAAAGAGCGCGTACAGCCGATCAGCAACTTGTCGTTCGCAAAGACTATCAGAGGCTCTTCGCGCTCGTGCGGGACATGGATCGCGCGGGGGTTCCACTACTCGCCGGAACCGATACCGGCGATCCTTACACCGTGCCGGGATTCGATCTGCACGATGAGTTGGAGCTCCTGGTAAAAGCCGGCCTTACCCCCTTGCGCGCCTTGCAGACCGCGACGATCGAGCCCGCAAAGCTGATTCGCCAAGAGCAGAGCATGGGAGCGGTACGCGCGCAATACACGGCCGATCTGGTGTTGCTGGACGCGAATCCGCTATCCGATATTCGCAATACCAGGAAGGTCGCGGCGGTGGTTGTGAATGGGCAGTATCTTTCGAAGTCCGATCTTGCCGGAATGCTGCAAAATGCAGCGGCGAAGGCGCTGAAGCAGTAATCTTGTAGAAATGGAAATCCCGAAAGGCGTTGCCAACGCGGAAATCACCGTGAAGGGCCGGGCGGTCAAGCTCACCAATCTGGACAAGCCGTTCTGGCCAATCGTGACGAAACGCGACCTGTTGCAATACTACGCGGACGTGGCTCCCGCGCTGCTTCCACATGTTTGCGAGCGCGCCATGGTGATGAAGCGCTATCCCAATGGAGCGGCGGGGGAATTTTTCTTTATGAAGCGAACCCCGCCGGGACGTCCCGAATGGCTGCACACGTGTCCGATCCAGCATTCTTCCGGGAACGTTATCGATTTTCCGGTGATCGACGATTTGGCCGCCCTGTTGTGGGTGGTAAATCTGGGCTGCATAGATCTGAACCAGTGGTACGCGAAATGCGACGACGTGAACCGGCCCGATTATTTGCATTTCGATCTCGACCCCGTGCCTGAAGCGCATTTTAAGCAAGTGCTAGAAACGGCGTGCGCGGTACGCGAATCGCTCGAAGCTCTGAAAATTCCGAGCTATCCCAAGACCACGGGCTCGCGCGGCATTCACATCTACGTGCCGATTGTGCGAGGGCCGCTGCAAAAACAGGTGTGGAGTTTTGCGAAGGAATTCGCGAAAGCCATGGAAGCGCGAAATCCAAACCTGATTACCGCGGAGTATCGGATTGCAAAACGCCCGGCGGGGCGCGTGCTGGTCGATTACAACCAGAATGCGTGGGGCCGCACGCTGGCTT
>JALYXS010000646.1 GCA_030946965.1 Acidobacteriota bacterium | reverse complement strand
GGCGGCCCCGTCGATCTCCGGTTGCGGCGCGACGTCCTGGCTTATCGTCCCACCGTAATGACGATTATGCTTGGCATGAACGACGGCGGTTATCGCGCGTTCGATGCGAAGCTATTCGATACCTTTTCGACCGGTTACGAACATATCGTCGATACGGTCAAGAGAGACTTGCCCGATATCCGAATCACCGCCATCGAGCCATCCCCTTTTGACGATGTTACGCGGCCGCCCAAGTTTGAGGGCGGCTACAACGCGGTCCTGTTGCGCTACAGCGGCTATATAAAGCAACTGGCCCAACGGGACAAGCTTACAGTCGCGGACCTTAATTCGCCGGTCGCCGCCATGCTGGCGAAAGCGAAGCAGACCGATCCGGAACTAGCGCAAAAGATTCTTCCCGATCGCGTCCACCCCGGTCCCGCCGGGCATCTCATCATGGCCGAAGCTCTGCTGAAGGCGTGGAACGCGCCTTCCACCGTCACCTCCGTCGAGATTGACGCCCAGGGCCCAGGCACGGTCGCCAAGCACGCCAACACAGAAATAAGCGATCTAAAACACGGTGGCATACTATCCTGGACACAGTTGGATAGCGCCCTTCCGATGCCGGTAGACATGAAAGACGCCACGATCGCTCTGGCGATCCACTCATCGGATTTTATCGATGCGCTCGACCAGGAAACGCTCAAAATCACTCATCTTTCCGGAGAAAAATACTCTTTGAAGATCGACGGCATGGATGCTGGAGCGTTTACCAAACAAGAATTGGCTCGCGGGATCAACCTGGCCTCACTGCCCACGCCCATGATGCAGCAGGCGGCCGGCGTGCATGCCTTAACCCAAAAACGGAGTAACGTTCACAACGCGCGATGGCGGATGATCCAGGTTCCGTTACAAGATGAAAATATCCTAAGCACCGATGCGGCGATCGCCGCGCTCGACGACGTCGATATCGATCTGATGATTGAGCAAAGGGCGGCGGCGCAGCCCGTTCCCCGCCACTATGAATTGATTGCCCAACAAGCCGCGCAATAACCGGCCACAATGAATCGCGAATATCACAAGTGGTACAGCGCCCGTTTGCATCGCGATATGGAGTTGCTTATATTCGGCCATGGCGGCGTGCCGATGCTCGTCTTTCCCACCTCGATGGGCACGTTCTACGAATACGAAACGCGCGGCATGATCGGCGCGACGGGGAACAAATACGAAGGCGGCGAGTTGCAAGCCTTCTGCGTCGATAGCGTCGATTCGGAAAGCTGGTACAACCGCCACATTCATCCCCGCGACCGCGTCCTGCGCCATATGCAATACGAGAGCTACATCCTAAACGAAGTCCTGCCGCTCATGCTCTCGCGCGGCTCGCGCGATCGCATCGCCGTCACCGGTTGCAGCTTCGGCGGTTATCATGCGATGAACATTGCGCTCAAACATCCGGACGTTTTCACCGATTGCATCAGCATGGGCGGCGCATACGATATCCACCAGTTCCTGAACGGCTACTACGACGACAACTGTTACTTCAACTGTCCTCCCGACTATCTGCAAAAGACGAGCGATGGCTCGTATCTAGACCAATACCGTTCGGGCCGCCGCTACGTGCTCGCGACGGGCAACCACGACATGTGTCTCGGCGAGAACTACCGGCTGGCCGGCATCATGGGATCGAAGGGAATTCCGCACTGGCTGGACGTTTGGGGCGACAACACCGGCCACGATTGGCCTTGGTGGCAGCGCATGGCCATGAAATATTTTTAGCGGGTAATCTATGAAGAAAATCGGAATTATCTATGGCATGGAGAAAACTTTCCCCGGCGCGCTGGTGGATCGCATTAATTCAATCCAAGCCGCGGGCATTGCGGCAGAGCACATCCATATTGGGGCCGTAAAAATGGCTGAGCCGAGCGGCTATCGCGTCATTATCGACCGCATCTCGCACGATATTCCGTTCTACCGCGCCTACCTCAAGAACACGGTCCTGACGGGCACGATTGTTATCAACAACCCGTTTTGGTGGGGCGCCGACGACAAATTCTTCAACTACGCGCTTGCGTCGAAAATCGGCGTGGCCGTCCCGCGCACGGTCGTCCTTCCGCACAATAAGCATCCGCCCGGCACGACGGATCTGTCCATGCGCAATCTGATTTATCCGTTGAATTGGAGCGAGGTTTTTGAATACATCGGCTTCCCCGCGTTTTTGAAGCCATTCAGCGGCGGTGGTTGGAAAAGCGTTTACAAAGTGCATTCGCCCGATGAATTCTTCACCGCTTACAACGATACGGGCGACCTCTGCATGACTCTCCAGCAGGGCATTGAATTCGAAGACTATTTCCGCTGCTATGCCGTCGGACAGCAGAAAGTTCACGTCATGCAATACGATCCGCGACGCCCGCACGCGGAACGCTATGTCAAGGATGCCCCGCCGATTGAAGCCAAGCTTCACGCCCGGGTCGTGAACGACGCGCTCACCCTTTGCCGGGCTCTCGGCTATGACCTCAATACTGTCGAATTCGCCGTGCAAGAGGGCATCCCGTATGCCATCGATTTCCTTAACCCCGCGCCCGACGCCGATTACGATTCGGTCGGTCCGCAAAATTTCGAATGGATTGTCGATGCCGTCGCGAAGATGGCGATCGCCAAAGCGCAAAGCGCCGAAGACCCGGCCAAAGAGATGCGCTGGTCGGCATTTTTGAGAGGCTGAACACACATATGGAACCGAGCTTTACGATTGGAATCGAGGAAGAATATCAGGTAGTCGATCCGGAAACCCGCGATCTGCGCTCCCACATTTCAGCGGAGATTCTCGAAAAAGGCAAAAAGCTGCTGCATGAGCGCGTGAAAGACGAAATGCATCAGTCCGTGGTCGAGGTCGGAACGGGAATTTGCAAAAATATTTCCGAAGCGCGGCGCGACGTGATGGAGATCCGGCGCGGCATTATCGGCCTCGCCCACGAAAATGGGCTGAGGCTCGCCGCCGCGGGAACGCACCCGTTCGCCGACTGGCGGAACCAGGAGATCTATCCCGACGAACGGTATTTCACCATTGTCGAAGACTTGAAGATGGTGGCGCGCGCCAATCTGATTTTCGGCCTTCACGTTCACGTGGGAGTGGAAGATCGCGAGGTCGCCATTCATCTGATGAATGCGGCGCGCTATTTTCTGCCTCACATCCTGGCGCTCTCGACCAACTCGCCGTTTTGGCTGGGCATGGATACGGGACTCAAGAGCTATCGATGCAAGGTTTTCGATAAGTTCCCGCGCACCAATGTGCCCGATTATTTTCCGAGCTACGGCGAATACGAAAGTTTCATCAATCTCCTTATTCAGACCAAGTGCATCGATAACGCGAAGAAGATCTGGTGGGATATCCGTCCGCATCCGCATTTCACGACACTCGAATTTCGTGTCTGCGATGTTCCCATGCGCGTGGACGAAACCATTGCCATCGCCGCGCTAATTCAAGCCACCGTGGCGAAATTATATAAGCTGCACGCCGCCAACACCGGCTTTCGGCTGTACCGCCGCGCGCTAATCATGGAAAACAAGTGGCGCGCCCTGCGTTACGGACTCGACGGCAAGCTGATCGATTTCGGCAAGAGAACTGAAGTGCCTCTGCGCGACCTGATGCTCGAATATCTAGATTTGGTGGACGACGTGGTGGACGAACTAGGCTCGCGCAACGAGCTCGAGTACATTCACCAGATGCTCGAAATGGGTTCGGGCGCGGACCGGCAGCTCCGCGTATTCCAAGAGACGGGCGATCTCAAAAAAGTGGTGGATTACATCATTTCAGAAACCGAAATGGGCGTCTCCGAGCACGACATCCCCGTCATGGGAGCAACCACTTAGCGGCGTGAATACACTTCTCCACCAACTCCCCTTCGATCCCGAACTTTCTCCCGGCGCTCGCAATGCCGTCAACGTCTGCCTGCGTATTCAGCCGCGCGAGAAGGTCACGGTCATTACGGACATCGCCAGTTCCGAAATCGCGTCTTCATTGGTTCATGAGCTCGATCTGCTCGGCATCGAATACCACGCCTTCGTTCTCGAAGATTACGCCGAACGCCCGCTTGAAACGCATCCCCAAATTATCCTTGACGATTTGGAAACCAGCCAGGTCAGCATCTTCGCGGTTCAGGCTCAACTCAATGAGTTGAAGACGCGGATGCAGATGACCGATGTCGTGAAC
>JALYXS010000642.1 GCA_030946965.1 Acidobacteriota bacterium | reverse complement strand
GCCGTACCTCGAAAGGAAACTCCGCATTTTCCGGCGGCAGAGGACAGCGCGCGGGGAGAGATGCAAGCGACGCAATGGCTTTTTCCAATCCCTGAAACCACCGAAGGCCGGCTTCTCCCGCATGCCGTGCGGCCAACCAATCCAAAATACTCTTGCCGTCGCGTTCCGCTTCCTCGGTTATTTCAACGCGGAAAGCCATGCGTCTCGCGAAGCTCTTCGAGGAACTCGGCGGCGGGGCGGGTACGGCCTGTCGTCACATCCTCATAGCCCCGGCGCACCGCTTCCACCGATTCCCGGTAATCCTGGCGCTCCCATTCCAGATAGTTCGCTAGCACTTCATCCAGCGCCGCAGCCGTATCCTGTCCGTGGCATTGGGCGTAGTTGTCCAGTTGTGCCTTGCGTTCCGGTGTAACGGGGAGCATTTCCATAATGCCTCTGTTCTTGATTTACAAAAAAAAGGCGGAGGGGATGTTTCCTGGTTAGAAGCGACCTCGACCGGTAGGAAGTGGGAGATCAAACTGCCAATCATGGTTTAAATTGTGGCTTGCGCGCGCGCCGGATCTCCTCCAAGCGCTCGCCAATCCGCTTCTCCATCCCGCGCTCCGTGGGTTGGTAATAACGTTTTTCCGCGAGCGAAGGCGGCAGGCATTCCATATCGGGGATAGCGTCTTCGAACTTGTGCGCGTGCTGGTAGCCGGCGCTATAGCCCCATTGCTTCATTGCCTTCGTCGGCGCGTTTCGCAGGTGCAACGGAACCGGCTCGGCTATCGTATTTTGCACGTCCTCATGAACGCGGCTGAGAGCGCGATAAACGGCGTCCGATTTCGGGGCCATCGCGAGATACACGGCAGCCTGCGCCAGCGCCAGATCGCCTTCCGGGATGCCCAAAAAGTGCGCCGCCTGCATGGCGGCCATCGATTGTTCGAGCGCGCGCGGGTCCGCCAAGCCAATATCCTCAATCGCCATCCGCACCAGCCGGCGCGCCAGATACATCCGGTCCTCGCCCGCTTCCATCATGCGGCTGAGCCAGTAAAGCGCGGCGTCGGGATCGCTCGACCGCACCGACTTGTGCAGCGCCGAAATCAGGTTGTAGTGCTCCTCGCCCGATTTATCGTAAAGCAGCACTTTGCGTTGCAGCGCGTCTTCGACGGCCTGCCGCGATATCTCGCCGTCCGTAGAAGCGCTCACGGCGGCTTCGAGCGTGTTGTAAGCCGAGCGCGCGTCGCCGTTCGCCAGGATCGCGATCTGTTCCAGCAGGTCGTCAGGCGCGGTAATTTGGCGATCGCCCAGGCCGCGTTCCCGGTCGGCCAGAGCGCTACGGAGCAGCCCTACAATCTCTGGCGCGGTAAGGGCGCGCAGAGCGAACACCTTCGCGCGCGAGAGCAGGGCGGCGTTGACTTCGAAAGACGGATTCTCCGTCGTAGCTCCTATGAGAATGATGTCGCCGCGCTCCACATAAGGCAGAAAGGCGTCTTGTTGAGCCTTGTTGAAACGGTGAATTTCGTCGATAAACAGGATAGTGCGGCGTCCGAGTTTGCGAATGCGCTCGGCATCCGCCATCACCGCTTTGATTTCCTTGATACCGCTCAGCACCGCGCTGAAGGGCAGAAACTCGCAGCGCGAAAGCCGCGCGATGATGCGCGCGAGAGTTGTCTTGCCCACGCCCGGCGGGCCCCAGAGCACCATCGAACCCACTTCGTCACGCTCAATCTGCGTTCGCAGCGGCTTGCCGGGGCCGAGGATGTGCTCTTGCCCAACGAAATCTTCGAGACGCTCGGGACGCATGCGATCGGCGAGCGGACGCTTTTTATCCGAGTGAGCGGCCGCCGCGATCGGGGCGGAATCGAACAAGCTCACGCGGATTGCATCCTTTGCCGCCCCGTTTCGTACAGGAAGATTGCGGCGGCAATGGCCGCATTCAAGGATTCCACTCCGCTTGTCGGAATCGAAACGGAGAGCGCGGCTGAACGGAATCGCTCGCCGACACCGCTGCCCTCGTTGCCAATCACGAAGGCGCATCTGCCGGTCAGATCGGCCTCTTGCAAAACAATCGCCCCGGTCCCGCAAGGCACTCCAGCATAAAGCTTGATTCCCCGGTCAATGAAGTTTGAGAGCGCGTCCGCCGATTCCAGGTTATGCACGAACGGAATGCGGAACAACGATCCCGCCGATGCGCGAATCGTTTTCGGATTGAACGGGTTCACGCTTCCTTTGAGGAAAACGACACCGGCGGCCCCGAACGCTTCAGCCGTGCGTACGATTGTGCCGGCGTTGCCCGGGTCCTGTATGCCGTCGAGAATAATCACCGGTCCCTCGGCGTCGAGCAAGTCTTCCAAATGCCAGGCATGCGGCTCAACGAGACATATGACTCCTTGCGGGGTTTCGACATCGGACAAACCCTGAAAAATGCGGTCGTCCACCACGATTGTTCGCACGTCCGCGCGCCGGAAGGTTTCCGCGATTCCGGCCGCGACCGATTGAGGCGCCGATTGAGCCACCAGTATCGCGTGGATCGTCGATCCGCCGCGCCGCGCTTCTTCGAGCAGATGCAGGCCTTCCGCCACGAGATAGCCGTTCGCCGTCAGCGTACCGCGCTGAAGCGCCTTGCGAACGTCCTTCAACAACGGGTTCGCGGGGCTGGATAGCAATGGGGCCGTGGGCATTCCCTATACAATGTTGACATCAGAATAACGCAGATGAGACGCATTCTCCCGATTGCGGCGGCCACGGCGGTGTTGTTCCTTCTCGGCTATCTGACGTCGCTGACGGTGCGGATCGCCAAACAATCGAGAGTGGATGAAGCGCGCCCGGCGGACGTGATTATCGTGATGGGCGCGGCCGAGTATCGAGGGACTCCGTCGCCGGTTCTGCGCGCTCGTTTGGATCACGCGCTACGGCTCTATAGAGAACACTTCGCTCCGCGGATCATGACCACGGGAGGCGCGGGCGGGGATCCAATGTTCACTGAAGGCGGAGTCGGCCGGTCATACCTTATCGACCGCGGCGTGCCATCGGAGGCGATCGTGGTGGAAGAAGAGGGCGCCACCACGATCTATTCCATCTCAGCCGCCTCGGAGATCATGCGGCGCATGGGCTTGCGCTCGTGCATCGTGGTCAGCGACGGATATCATATATTTCGAGCGAAGCGGATGCTGTGGTCTCGCGGATTGGAGGTCTTTGGATCGCCGCGCGAATCCGCTCCGCAAGCGGAAGCGCGGAAATGGTGGATGTATGTCCGCCAGGCGGTCGCGTTCGCTCTTTGGAAGGTGGGAATAAGCGTATGAAGTGGCTGATTGTGACGTTTGCGTTTCTTGCACACGGGCAGGTTCACCAAGGGCAGATTCAAGCGATCCGCGCTGGAAGGCTCATCGATGTCCGCTCCGGAACCGTGCGGCTAAATCAGACGATTCTCATCGATGGCGAACGCATCCGGGAAGTCGGAGCCGGCTTGAAGATCCCTTCGGGCGCCGAGGTCATCGACCTTCATGATGCGACTGTTCTTCCCGGTCTGATCGACGCCCACACGCACGTTCTGCTGCAAGGCGACATTACCGCGGCGGATTACGATGAACAACTCCTGAAACAATCCATCCCATACCGCGCGATTCGCGCGACCGTGGCGGTGCGCACCGCTTTGATGAACGGCTTTACCACCATCCGCGATCTCGAAACCGAGGGCGCAATGTATGCCGACGTGGATATCAAAACAGCGATCACGCGCGGCATTATTCCGGGTCCGCGCATGTTTGTCGCCACGCGTTCGTTCGCGCCAACGGGCATGTATCCGCTGCTCGGATATTCCTGGGAGTTGAAGATGCCCGAAGGCGTGCAAACCGTCGATGGCGTGGATAATATCCGGCGCGCCGTGCGCGAGCAGGTCCGGTTCGGCGCGGACTGGATCAAATATTATTCGGATCGGGCGTACTACATGAAAGATGACGTGCTGCGGTCGCGCGTTAATTTTACGGACGAAGAAGCCAAGGCAATGGTGGACGAAACGCACCGGCTCGGCCACAAAGTGGCGGCGCACGCCATGGGAATGGACGGAATCGACGCGGCTCTCCACGCGGGCGTCGATTCGATCGAGCACGGCGACGGCCTGAACGAGGCGTTGATGGACCGGATGATTGAGCGCGGCGTCTATTGGTGCCCGACTATTTACGTGGGCGTCTACGTGGCGCAAGGGCGCGCGGCGGCGGGCGCGCCGATCTGGCTGAAGATGGTCGATCTCGAAGCCGCCGCTTTCCGCAAAGGCGTTCAGAAGGGAGTGAAAATCGCTTTCGGAACGGATGTGGGCGGATTCGCCTGGACTGAAAACGAGGCCAAAGAGTTCGGCTACATGGTGCGGTATGGAATGACGCCGATGCAGGCGATTCAATCGGCCACGAAGGTCGCGGCGGCGTTGCTCGACCAAGAGGACAGCCTGGGGGTGATCGAGCCCGGTAAGTTTGCCGATATTGTGGCCGTCTCCGGCGATCCGCTTCAGGACGTTACGGAATTGGAGCGCGTGAAGTTTGTAATGAAGGGCGGGAAAGTTTACCGCGGAATGTCCGGCAATCGACCGGATC
>JALYXS010000671.1 GCA_030946965.1 Acidobacteriota bacterium | reverse complement strand
CGTGCTCTTTAGCCCGTTGCGTTTGTTCGGGAGCGTGACGGGGATCAGCGAATTGCCCTGCCAATATTCGTAAGCCTCGCCGTGGAACGCGTTCGTTCCGCTTCTGGTAATTACCTGGAGTTGACCGCCGCTATTGCGGCCAAACTCGGCGGAGTAAGCTTGGGTTTGCACCTGAAACTCGCCAGTCGCTTCCGGAGTCACGCGGTTGTTACTCAGCGTGACGCTGGAATCGTTATTATCGACGCCGTCCAGCAAGAAGTCGTTGTTGCGGGCGCGCTGCCCATTAATCGAAATCCCGGTTGAACCGGGGCCGCGAGTCGCCGTTGGCGCCAGCAGCGCGAGCTGATTGACGTCACGCGTACCGGAGGTAGTCGCCACGTTCGAGATAAAAGTTTGCGAGAGCGTGCGCTCGATCGTGGCGGTACTCTTCGACAACTCCACGCCGGGCGGGCTGTCCTGCACCTCGACCGAGTTCGACGTCGTGGCCAAAGCGAGCTTCTGATTAAGGGTGACTTCCTGAGAAGTAGTAACGACGATGTTGCCGACCTTCGCTTCCCCGAAACCGGGCGAGACAAAGGTGAGATTATAAACACCGGGATCGACCCCGGGGAAGCGGTAAAACCCGTCCGCGTTGGTCGTCGTGGTGCGCTCAATGTTCGTCGCCGCATTGCGGATGGTGACAGTAGTACCCGTAATTACGGCGCCGGACGGATCGGAAACCGAGCCGAGAATTGTACCCCGAGTAAGCTGGGCGGCCGCGGCGGAAATAAAGACGAGCGATAATACCAAAAGCCTGAATAAATTATTCACGAGATTCCTCAATGCCGGTTTCGAAAGCCTGGGTTAAACCATTAATGGCAACGCAAGGGCCATCCAGTTAAGCTTTAGATTCAGTCGTTTGTTTCGGGCAGATATATGAAAAGAGAATCAACGCGCAAATCGCTATGGATTATGAAATCAGATATGCCGAATCGGGCCGGGATACCGAGCCACCAACGGATCGATGGTAAGCAACGTGATCCCCTCGATGAGCGCCTGCGCGACTAGGATTCGATCAAACGGGTCCTTGTGGATGGGCGGCAGGGTATCGAGTGCCACGGCGTGTTGGCTGGTAATAGACAATTCCATGTATCCGTTATCCAAGAGCCCGCGCCGTAGCACTCTTGGCTCAACGCGAAAATCGTCCCGCCCAAGGCCGCGCTTGATCGCGATTTCCCAGATGCTAGCCGCACTGAACAGCAAATCGTTCTCCGAATCGTTTAGCAATTCACGCGCGGCAATGGGCAACCGGTCCGGCTGCCCGGCTGCCCATAGAAGCAAATGCGTATCGAGCAGCAACTTCACGCATTTGCGCCAAATAGCCGCTCAATCTCTTCGTCGCCCATCCGATCGAAATCTTCTGGAACGGCAATCTCGCCAGCCATAAACCCCAGCCGCCGCGCGGATTTCGGTGCGTCGAGAGCTGTAACCTTCACAAGCGGCTTGCCGGCTTTGGCGATAACGAAGGATTCGCCCTTTGTTACCCTTTCAATAAGCCGGGACAGTTGCGTTTTTGCTTCGTGAATGTTAACGGTCTGCATATACTCCTCGTTTCGATTGCATTGGTCTACTGGACTTAGTTTAACAGCATAAACCCGAATTTGACAACTAGCTCCGCCATTCGCTAGCCTAACTTGGTAGAAAACAATCAGCGGAGACGTGTGTGTTCATGAGTACTCAGTTTCCATCGAAGGATGGAATCATTCGGCAATGGCATATTTTAGACGCGAACGACGCAGTTCTGGGCAAGCTTGCTAGCCATGCGGCGCGTTTGTTGATGGGGAAGCACAAGCCTTCCTTCACCCCGTTTCTCGATACGGGCGATCATGTGATCGTTATCAACGCCGAGAAAATCAAACTGACGGGCAAGAAAGAAGAGAACAAGATTTACCGCCACTTCACCGGTTATCCCGGCGGACTGGTAGAAATGGGCGTCGCGCGCGTGCGTGCCACCCGGCCAACGCGCATGGTGGAAGACGCGATTTCGGGCATGCTTCCCAAGACGAAGTTGGGCAAACAGATGTATCGGAAATTGAAAGTGTACGCGGGCGACAAACACCCTCATGCGGCGCAGAAGCCGGTGGCCATGGGGCTTTCTTCCCGCAAGAAAGCTTTAAGTAAAGAAGTAGCATAAGAAGAAAGGTATTCAAATTGGCAGCAGCTAAAATCGTGCAATATCTCGGAACCGGGCGCCGCAAGAAGGCGATTGCCCGCGTATTTTTGCGCCCTGGCAATGGCGTGATTACGGTGAATGGCAGAACATTCGAAAATTATTTTCCCACCGAAGCGTCGCGCGTTCCCGTGCGGCAAGCGCTATCGGCGACGGAGACGACCGACAAGTTCGATATTCTCGTGCTCGCCCGCGGTGGCGGCGTGAATGGCCAAGCCGATGCGATTCGCCTCGGTGTATCGCGCGCGCTAGTCGAATATAATGGCGAACTGCGGTCGCAGCTCAAGAAACTGGGTTACCTTACGCGCGACGCGCGTACCCGCGAACGTAAGAAGTACGGCCAAAAAGGCGCTCGCAAGCGCTTTCAGTTCTCAAAACGATAACCGAAATTGGTTGCGTTATTGGGTTGCGTTTTGATTTTTTGTTTTTCCTCTCGCACGCAAATCTCGCCTTGGACAGTGTGCCTGCAGGTATCGAGGGGTGCCGGTTGCACCCCTCCGGCGTAGTTTCTAAACCTAGGAGAAAAGTTGCCCGCAATTTCAATGAAGGAGTTGCTCGAAGCAGGCGTTCACTTCGGGCACCAGACCAAGCGCTGGAATCCGAAAATGAAAGAATACATTTTCGGCGAACGAAACGGCATTTACATCATCGATCTGCAGAAAACCCTTAAGTTGTTCAAGGATGCTGCCCGTTTTGTAGGCGAAATGGCGGCACAGGGCAAGAATGTCCTGTTTGTCGGCACCAAGCGCCAAGCCCAGGAAGCCATTACCGAGGAAGCTACGCGCTGCCAGATGTTCTACGTGAATTCACGCTGGCTTGGCGGATTGCTGACCAACATGACGACCGTGCAGAAGTCGATCAAGCGCCTTAAAGAGCTCGAGGCCATGGCTACGGATGGCGGTTACGCTTCGCGTCCCAAGAAAGAAGTAATCCGGCTGGAGCGCGAGCGCAAGCATCTGGATTCGAACCTGGCCGGTATTAAAGACATGCCGGGTCTGCCCGACATTGTGTTTGTGATCGATTCGAACAAAGAGGCGATCGCGGTGAAAGAAGCCCGTCGCTTAGGAATCCCGGTGGTTGCGATTGTCGATACCAATTGCGATCCCGACGAGGTCGATTGGGTGATCCCCGGCAATGACGACGCTCTGCGCGCCATTCGCCTATTTACCAGCAAGATCGCCGACTCCGTGATTGAAGGCCGCGCGCTCGCAACGGAGCACGACTTCACCACCGAGAAGCTGATTACCGACGAAACTCCCGAAGGCGAAGGCACGCCCGAGTACACGGCTTACGTCGATCCGAAATATGCCGAGCAGATCATGGCCGAGAGCCTGATGGGCGAGCAGCCGGGCGGAAGTCATCGCAAGGGTCCGGCGTCGGAAACAACGGAACCCAAACCGGAACCGGCGCTCGAATCCGGCGTTTAGCACGTTAGTAAAGACCGCTCCTTCACGGTCGCGGTTCAATACCAGGTGAGACAACTATGGCGGAAATTACCGCACAACTAGTTAAAGAACTACGCGAGCGCAGCGGCGCCGGCATGATGGAGTGTAAGAGCGCCTTAACCGAGGCTAATGGCGATATATCGGAAGCGGAAATCGTGCTGCGGAAACGCGGTATCGCATCCGCCGGCAAGAAAGCTTCGCGCACTACCAAGCAAGGTCTGGTAGCGAGCTACATCCATCACGGCGGACAGATCGGCGTCCTGATCGAAGTCAACTGCGAATCCGATTTCGTTGCCCGCACGGACGATTTCAAAGAGTTGGTCCACGATCTCGCGATGCACGTAGCCGCGGCCGATCCGCAATTCGTGCGCAAGGAAGACGTGGATGAAGCGGCGCTGGCCAAGGAGCGCGACATCCAGCGCGCGCGAGCCATCGGCGAAGGCAAGCCCGAGAAAGTTGCCGACAAGATAGTCGAAGGCCGCATGGCGAAGTACTTCGAAGAGGTCTGCCTCTACGAGCAGCCGTTCGTCAAAGAGAATACACTCACTATCGATCAGGTCGTCAAGATGAAGATAGCTAAGTTAGGCGAGAACATCACGGTGTCCCGCTTCGCGCGCTACAAAGTCGGCGACGCGAGCGTTTAAGCCGGCCCTCCGATGCCGCGATTCGATCGAATCCTGTTGAAACTGAGTGGCGAGGCGATGGCCGGTCCTGCTTCGTTCGGGATCGATCCCGATCGCGCGAAAGGCCTGGCGGTAGAAGTTGCGGAGATAGCGGCGGCGGGCGTCGAAACCGGTATCGTGGTGGGCGGCGGCAATATCTTTCGAGGCATCGCGCTCGCCGCCAAGAGAATGGACCGTGTTACCGGCGATCATATGGGGATGCTCGCCACGGTCATCAATTCACTCGCGCTTCAAGACGCGCTCGAACAGATCGGCGTGCATACGCGCGTGATGAGCGCCATTGAAATGCATCAGGTGGCGGAGCCCTATATCCGGCGCCGCGCGATTCGCCATCTCGAAAAAGGCCGGGTGGTTATTTTCGCCGCCGGAACTTCGAATCCGTATTTCTCAACCGACACGGCGGCCACTCTCCGGGCCCTCGAAATCAAGGCCCAAGTAATCGCCAAAGCCACGAAGGTCGATGGCGTTT
>JALYXS010000640.1 GCA_030946965.1 Acidobacteriota bacterium | reverse complement strand
GGATGGAGAAAGTAAAGCAGGGGGTCACCACCGAGGTGGTCGGCAACTGTGGCTTTTCTCCGTTCCCGCAATCGGGCGATCCGCGGAGTTTACACGAGTTCGGCGACGGCATCTTGGGCAGCACTGGCGATTGGGGCTGGCCCACCGCCCGCGACTACCTGGATGCCGTGGAGAAACGCGCCACGGCGTTGCATGTCGCCCCGCTGATCGGGCACGGCAGTTTGCGAATTGCGGTGGTTGGCTTACGACAAGGCGCGCTTTCGGGCGGCGAGCTGGATCGCATGGCCGGTCTGCTCGAGGATGCGCTCGATGCCGGTTGTCACGGCTTTTCGACTGGCCTCATGTATGCGCCCGGTTCGAGCGCCGGCACGGATGAACTGGAACGCCTGATAGGCGTTGTGGCTCGCAAGGGAAAGCTGTATGCCACTCACATGCGCAGCTACTCCTCGGGCTTGGTGGATGCCGTGCGCGAGCAACTCAACCTGGCGCGCGCCACCGGTTGCCGTTTGCAGATTTCGCATTTGCAGGCATCGGGGCGGTCCAATTGGAATCGCCAGCAACCCGCGTTGGACGAAATCGAGGCGGGGAGACAGCAAGGCCTGGACGTCGAATTCGATATCTATCCGTACCAATGCGGAAGCACGGTGCTTACGCAATGGCTGCCGCAGTGGGCGCTGGATGGCGGGGCCGAAGCCCTGATGCAGCGCTTACACGATGGGGCAACGCGAAATCGACTCACCAAAGAGATGGAGCAGTTGCGCGCTCAACTTTGGAGCGACGTGACGATCTCGGCCGTTGCCACGAAGCAGAATCAAGAGCTGGTTGGCACGTCCATCGCACAGATAGCCGGGCGAAGAGGAGGCGAGCCGGCCGAAACGGTTTTAGACCTACTGATCGAAGAGCATGGCGCAATTAATGTGATCTCCTTCAACCAGAGCGAGGGCAACCTGCGGGAACTCCTCGCGCATCCGCTTTGTTCCATCATCAGCGACGGGTTCTACGTGAAGGGAAAAGCCCATCCGCGCCTCTACGGCACTTATCCGGAACTGCTGGGAACGGTGGTCCGCGACAAGGCTTGGCTATCTCTATCGGAAGCGATTCACAAAATTACTGCTAAACCCGCCGCCCGTTTAAACCTGCAAAACTGCGGCATGTTGAGGAGCGGTTACTTCGCGGATGTGACGGTGTTCGACCCCGGGAGCGTTGCCAGCCGTTCCACCTATGAGACTCCCGCCGTCGATCCGGTTGGAATCCGCCACGTCTTCAAGGACGGGCGGCAGATTGAAGTAACGTAAGAGAATGCGCCTTGAGGATGCTACTTGGCCCGAACTGCCAGGCCTCGCTAACCGGACTTTCGTCGTTCCGCTCGGCTCGCTCGAACAGCACGGGAAACACCTGCCGGTATTTACGGATTCGCTGATCGTTTCGCGGGTGGCCGGGCGCGTCGAGCAGCTCTGCACGGAGAAGATCGTACTTCTGCCCGTGCAGTGGCTGGGGCACTCCCCGCATCACCGCCGCTTTGGATGCGTCAGTCTGGATCTCTTCCCTTATATCCAAATGATTTGTGGCATGTGCCGTTCCCTGGTGGCTCTGGGCGCGCGGCGAATTCTGCTGCTTAACGGACACGGCGGCAACGACGTTCCCTGTAAAGCGGCGCTGCGTGAGCTCAAAACCGAATTCGAATCTTTGCGCGATTTATACATTGTCTATGCGACTTACTGGAATCTAGCCTCGCGGGAGTTCACCGCCATCCGCGAATCTCCGCTGGGCGGAATGGGACACGCGTGTGAGATGGAAACATCGATCATGCTTGCGAAACACCCGGAGCTGGTGGATCTTTCGAAAGCGGCGCGCGGAGGTCCCAGCCTCGAAGCCGGCTATCGCACCATTGACATGCTTAAGGGCGAGCCTTATTTCATGATCAATGAGTTCGATGAATTCTCGGCTAATGGTGTAATCGGCATGCCGGATTTCGCTACGCCCGAGAAGGGAGAACGTTTCCTCGAAGCGGCCGCCAATGCGGTGGTCCGGTTCCTGGATGAATTTCAGAGTTGGGATTTCCAGACACGTCCGCCTGGAACACCGCCGTTCGACGGCAACGCAAAATGAATCGCCGCTGGACCGTCGTTGCGCTAATTTTCAGCGGCATCGTAATCAGCTACGTGGACCGGGGCAATCTCGGAATTGCAGCCAGTTCGATGATGCGCGATTTCAGATTTCCGCCGTCCGCAATGGGAATGCTGCTTTCCGCGTTCTTCTGGACGTACGCGGTTTTTCAAATACCCGCCGGGTTCATCGTCGACCGCATTGGGATCAAGCGGGTGTATGCGGGCGCGTTCCTGTTGTGGTCGCTCGCATCCGCGGCGCTTGCACTAAGCCGGGGATTGCCCGATATTCTGTTCCTTCGACTTCTGCTGGGCCTCGCGGAAGCAGTTGGCCCCATCGCCAGCCTGTCTTTTATCAGGCGTAATTTCTCCGGCGCGGAGTTGGGTCTTCCCACCTCAATCTATATCGCCGGCCAGAACATTGGGCCCGCGCTGGGCGCGTTGCTGGGCACGTTGTTGCTCGACCGATTGGGGTGGCGCGCCATGTTTGCCATCACCGGTCTGGGAGCGCTACTGTGGCTGCCGTTCTGGTTGTGGCTGGCCCCGCGGGATCGAAAAGCTGCCGTCGCTCAAGCTTCGACGCCGCGGCCAACTATAAAAATGCCATGGCCGGCAACTCTTGCCAGCCGGGCGTTCTGGGCGATGTCGATCTGTATCTTTCTGTCCTCTTATTACTGGTTTTTCCTACTCACATGGGTGCCTACGTACCTAACCGGCACGCGTGGTTTTACCACAATCGAAATGGGCCGGGTCCTCTCCACGCCTTTGTTTATTATGGCCGCGCTAAATATCGCCGCTGGCTTTTACGCCGACCGGCTGGTGAAGCGTATCGGCTCCGTATTTCGGGTCCGCGTGTTCTTCGCGGCGGCCGGTTATATCGGCGCGGGAGCGGTCTTGCTGCTGCTAGTGTTGCCGGGCAAGGAGGCCGTTCTGCCGATTCTTATCGTTTCGGTGTGCTCGACGGGAATCGGCAATTCTAATTTCTGGGCCATCTCGCAACACACTCCGCCCGCTGGAATGGTCGGGCGCACCATCGGCTATCTCAACACTGTTTCGCAACTGGCGGGAGCGGCGGCCCCGCTCATCACCGGATGGATCTTGGGACCTCGGAGGCAATTCGGCGTGGCGCTTTTGATTGCAGGCGTGTGTCCGCTATTGGCGGCTCTTTGTTTGATCGTGGCCGGTTCCAACGGGCTCGAACGGCTCAAGAGCACTTGGGCAGGCGCGCTAGAACCTCAAGAAGCGTGACCGCAAGAAGCGTGACCGGCTCACTTGACCGCCACAATCGAGATTTGTTCGAGAGTGGGCCAGCGGTCTTCAGCATCGCCCTGCCGCGGGCCGGGAGCGATCTGCTGGACCGTCGTGCGGGCCGGTGGAACGGGCCCGAAATATTGCGCGTACACTTTGTTCATGCGCGCGAAATCATCCAGGTTGTCCAGGTAAACGGTGCTCGAAACGACGTTCCCGAAATTCATTCCGGCTTCTTCCAAACCGTCCAGTAGGTTCCGCATCGTTTGCCGCAATTGATGTTCGACCGTGGAGGCGTAAATGCCGCTCTTCGGTCCCGGAATGAAGCCGGACTTCGCGGAACAGTACAGCGTATCGCCGGCAAATACGCACGGACTGGCCGTGGCGCTCGGCTCCATGTTCTTGGGGCGGACCGCGCGACGCCGCGAAAGATCGCGAACCGCCACCCCGCTGAACTCAATATTCGAACTGTTCGGCAAAGTGTTGACTCGAATGGTGGCGCGCGCTGGAGTGTTCCCGAATTCGAAGTGGCTGGCGTAAACCTTGTTCATCGCGTCCATCGGCATCTTGCCGGTGAGATACGGATTTACAAAGACCAAATTTTGGAAATCCATTCCCGCCGCTTGCAACGTCTGCCGCATGCGGTTGAGAGACAGCTCAACCTGAGCGGCGGGATCGGACGGAATCTGCCCTGTTTGGATGTCGCGACCTAAGAACCCCGATAGGAAGAGCCGCTCGCCAACCAGTATGCCTGGAGCCAATAGGGAGTTCTCGGGATAGCCCGCCGGTGCAACGCGCTTCTTTCTGGCTAGATCCTTTACTGCCACGACAGTGACTTCAACGGGCGTACCCGGCAAGGCGTAAACGCCAATCGTGGATCGAGCGGGGGGATTCTTGGGAAACACTTCCTTCCAGACCCGGTTCAATAACTCCTCATCGCTTGCGTTGGTCAGGTACACCTGCGCCATGACAACGTGCTCCATCGTGAGGCCGGCGGCTTCAACGACGGAGCGAATATTCTCGAAGCACTGCCGAAGTTGATCGTCCGTTCCCGTCGCCATCGACCCATCAGCTTCTTTCGCGCCTTGCCCGGAAACATAAAGGAACTCGCCGGCCATAACGCCCGGCGAATACGGACCAACAGGCTTCGGACCGTTAGCGGGCGCGATCGGCTTCTTCTCGGCGGCCGCCGCAAACATAAGGGCGAATAAAACGGATGTAATTAGGATGCGAAACATAACTCAAGCCGGAAATTTCCAGATTCGTAGCGCATTCTTTCCGAGAATCAACTCCCGGTCTCCCGGACTATAGAAATCGAGCGCACGGTTGACAAACTCCAATTCCTTATCCATCGGAAGCTCCCATCGTGGCCGGGGGTAACCCGTTCCCCAAATCAATTGCTTGCCCCCGAACTCTTCATACACCGCTTTGAAAAACGGAAACGTATCGCGGTACGGAAACTCTTTCGAGAGCGATAATTCGTAGGGTTCCGAGGCGCTGATCCAAACCTGCGGAAATTTCTTCAACCGGAACATTTTCCGAAACTCGGGCCATGGATCGGCGGCCGCGAGATCTGGCTTGCCGAGATGATCGACCACGATTTTCACGCCCGGAAAACGGCCCGCCATTTCTTCCAGCATCGTCATCTGATGCGGCAGTATGTAGTAATTGAAAACCGCGCCCAGCTTCTCTGCCTCTTGCCAAAGCGGGTAATGTTCTTTCGAATTGAGCCATGTGGATTGGGGATGATAGATCGGGCTGAAGCGCATGCCCTGAAAACCGCGTTCACGGATCCAGTACCGAAGATTTTGAGC
>JALYXS010000639.1 GCA_030946965.1 Acidobacteriota bacterium | reverse complement strand
CTCCAGGCTTCTTTTAACTACCCAACCAATCTTGCGATTACATGCACGGCGTTGTATGTGACCGACACCGATCGTATTCGCGCGATCAACCTGAGCGCGCCCTTGATTGCGCAGAAAGGTATCGCGGATGCGACTACGGGAGCCCTATCGCTACGCTCCGGGACGAAGTTCACGATTTCCGGCTGCAACCTTGCGGCCTCTTCGACAACCGCGGATGTCACAATGCCCGCTCCGGTGTCGCTGGCAGGAACGTCCGTGATGCTGAACGGAATTCCCGTCCAACTGTTATCCGTGAGTCCCACGCGAGTTACCGGCTTGGTGCCTCAGAGCCTCGCTCCTGGAAGCATCACTGCCGTAGTTAATGCAAGTGGGCAAAGTACAGCTCCAGTCACTGTGAATCTTCTTAATTAACTAACTGGTGGTTGGCTCCCTCGCTTATGCTGTCGCGGGTCGCGAGTCTGGTGAAACGGTGCTCCGCGCCAATCTTCAAGATGCGGATTGACGAGAACCTGGTACTGTCCGGCCGCCCTAGGCTGCGAGCAAAGGGTCCTGAGCAGCGGCAAACCGGATCGAAACACTGAGAAGGTTTTCATGCACCGTGACGCCGGAAGGATAGACGGCGGTGATCGAGACAGGCGGCGAGGCGGCGGCCCAAGGAACCTGGATGATCACGTGCGTCATCCATGGGACCGATAAAGCGAGAGTCGCGCCGCGCATGGCCTTGTTACTATTTTTTCTTGAACGGGAATGGCCCGTTCGGCATGTCACTGTTGGTGACGGCGTAACCTTCTTGTTTCTTCAGTGAGTCCTCGACTGGCTTGATGAAGCCGGTTTGGATTTGCCCTTCGTATTTGTAGCCGGGGAAGTTATAATCGGACACAAAGTCGGAGAGCCGGAAGCGGAAACTCTTGTCGATGGTGATTAGCTGTTTCCCTTCTTTATTCCGCCCAGGCGGTGCTGGCAGAAAAGTCGAGTGTAATTGTGATACACGGCAGAGGTCGGCCGCCTACTCTTCACGGCCGTGCGCACAACTCGGCAAACATCCTCTCGGCGTCCCGCGCCGCCTGTTCCCGAAACGCCCGTCACCCCTTTAGTTACTCGCTCGAACACGCGGAAAGTTGGGAATATGGGCGAGAGAAGCGGTTCATGAAAGTAAACATGCACTCCCGCAGACCCGAGGCCAAAATTGAGCATTTCTACTTGGCCTTGACCGCCGTTAATTCCGAGTTATTCGATTGACATTCCCGGCCACAGCCTATATGCTCGTCCCCATTAGGAGACCACTGTGTTCCGATCCCTCACCGCACTTACCATTTTTTCTACGGCTATTCTCTTCGCGCAGGGTGAGCGCTCTTCCCTGAACGGAACGGTAACGGATTCGACCGGATCGGCCATCCCGAACGCCGCCGTCACCGTAACCGAAAACGCGACCAACGTCGAGACCAAGACCTCCACCACTACGTCCGGCGTTTATCGGGTTAATTACCTGCCGCCCGGGAACTACAAGATTTCAATCTCGGCGGCCGGCTTCCGAACGGACGTTGCGCCGAAGGTCGACCTTCGCGTGGCCCAAACCTTGACCGTCGATTTCAAACTCGAAATCGGCCAAGTGAGCGATCAGGTCACGGTGGAGGGCGAATCGCCTCAGCTCGAAACCGGCAGCGCGGAGATTGGCCGCTATGTCACCAAGCGCGAGTTCGACACTTGGCCTATTCAGGTGGATGACGGCCAGAGGCAGATCCAGACATTTATCTTTTCCAGCTTGCCTGGAACGGTCGGAGACACGTTCCAGGGGTCGATTAACGGTGGCCAGCAGTATTCGCACGAAATCCTGATCGAAGGCATGTCGCTCGGCCGCTTCGATCTGCAGGGCGGGAGCAACAACGAGTTCAGTCCCAGCGCGGAGGCGGTAAGTGAATTCAAGCTGCAAACCGGCACCATCGGCGCGCAATATGGCGGCGGTCAAACAGCGGTCGCCAACTTTGCGATCAAAAGTGGCACCAACGATCTCCACGGCACCGCGGCGGTTTTTGTGCAGAATGATATTTTGCGCGCCAACGGCTTCGTGAACAACGCGCTCGGCCGGGAAAAGCCGCCCTACAAACTGTTCAACTGGACCTATGGCGTTGGTGGCCCTGTTTACATTCCGAAAGTGTACAACGGCAGAAACAAAACCTTCTTTTTTACGAACCTGGAGAAGACGCGCGTCCGCAACTTCGCGTCATTCTCCCGTTCAACCCTGCCCATCCCCGCCTTTAAACGCGGCGACTTCTCCCGCTTATTGAATCCTGCGTTCACGGGAGATCCGAAATCGGGGTCCAATATCGGCACGGATGCGCTTGGCCGGCCCGTTCTGTATGGACAAGTCTATGATCCGCAAACCACGCGGCAAGTGAACGGCAAAACAGTTCGCGATCCGTTCCCGGGAAATATCATACCCGCGGATCGATTCGATCCCGTGGCCGGCAAAATACTGCAACTCGCCCCAATAACCGATCCAATCAGCGACACCCTGCTCAACAACATTCCGAACATCGGCACTTGCTGTCCCGTTTTCGACCAGACTACCATCGGGGTCAAAATCGACCATATCGTCAACAGCAATCATCGGCTTTCTGGTTATTACAACCACGAGAAGCGCATTCGCAACAATTCGCCAGGAGGCCGCTGGGGTATCCCGCCCGGCACGCCCACCGACGTTTACCAGCTCCAAAATACGCCCGGCAACCTTGCCAGATTCACCGAGGACTGGACCATATCTCCCAGCGTCATCAATCACTTCGGTGCTGGTTACAACCGCTTCGGTAATCTGAATTATTCGGCGTTCATCAATCAGGATTGGCCCGGAAAAATAGGTCTCCAGAACGTCCCGCAAACCAACTTCCCCTTGCTTCGATTTAGCGGTAAACCCGTCTTCGGCGGCGGGATCGGCGCCGGGGGCAAACTAGGCTCCGGAAACGTCAACGGGAGTTATAACGGGAGCACCATCTTCGCGGACGACCTGACCATCGTGCGTGGCTCCCACAGCTTTAAGTTGGGAACGGAAGTCCGGCTGTATTACTACAATAATCGAACTTTATCGGACTCGGGCACCTTTCAGTTCAGTCCCCAGCAAACCGATCTTCCCGGTTTCGATAACAACACAGGGCAGTCGTTCGCGAGTTTCCTGTTAGGCGCCGTGCAGAGCACCAGCCGTTCCGTGATTCTGACCAACCCCGGCCACCGTACCCACACACCCGCGTTCTACTTCTCGGACGATTGGAAAGTCACGAAAACATTCACACTCAACATGGGCCTTCGTTGGGAGATCATCGGCGGCATTTACGAAGTCGCGGGCCGTATGACGGACATCGATTTCAACAAGCCGAATCCAGGCGCGGGCAACCTGCCTGGCGCGCTTGTGTTCGCCGGCGATCTGCACAAAAAGACGTTTCAGGATACGAATTACAAACAGTTGTCTCCCCGATTCGGATTTGCCTGGGCCCCTACCTTCGGCGGCCGGCAAAGATTCGTGTTGCGCGGCGGATACGGGATTAATAACGAAGCGCCGGTGACGACGGCATTCGATACTCCTTCGCTGTTCGGATACAACGGTTCCATCTCGCTCAATGCCGCGAATACGCCGCGCCGGTTCCAGCAGGATCCGGTAACCTACCTGCGCAATCCGTATCCTTCCTTGAATTCTCCTTTGCCGAACAAAGATCCCGCGGGAGCAAATGGCCAGGGCTTCACGTATGTCGCGCCTAATTCGAGCAAGCTCGGATATGTGCAGAATTTCAATCTTGGCGTCGGCTATCAACTGCCGGCCAGCTTTGTTCTGGATTTGGGTTATGTGGGGAACAAAGGGACCCGGCTGGTCTCGTATGGCTT
>JALYXS010000635.1 GCA_030946965.1 Acidobacteriota bacterium | reverse complement strand
GTGCCGGCGCACTTCAGCGGAATCGCGGGGTTGAAGCCCACGCCGGGCCGCGTTTCGGCGGCGGGGCACTTCCCGGTGATCGAACATCCCGGCGGACTGCTCGGAGTCGCGGGTCCGATGGCGCGGTCGGCGCTCGATGTGCAAGCGCTTTTCGCGGCGCTCGCCGGTTATGATTTCAAAGATCCCTTTTCGGCTCCCGTCCCGCTGCGCAAGCCGGACGTGGAAAATTTGCGCATCGGAATTTGGCCCCAGTTTTACGATGTGCCGGTGCAACCCTCGATTCGCGCCGCGTTGGACGATGCCGCGCGAACGCTCGAAACTATAGGCATCCGTGCCGCACCGTTCCAACCCGCCGGTCTCGAACGCGCGCCGAACGCGTGGTGGTTTTTCTTCGGGCAGCTCCCCGCGCCGTTCACGCAAAAAGTGATTGCAGGCCGCGAGGGGGACGCGCACTGGACAAGCACCGAATTCCTAAAAACCGCGCTCGATCAGCCCGCGCCCACGGCGGAGCAGGTTGTAGCGAATTTGGCTATTCGCGACCGCATGCGCACGGATCTGCTGGGCCAGATGGAACAGTATCCTGTTCTGCTCACGCCTCCGTGCGGCGTCACGGCGTTTCCACACCGCTCGCGCAAGTGGAGCGCGGGGGATAATTCAATCGGCTTATTTCAGGCGATGATGCCGTCCACTTACGTCAATCTCCTTGGACTTCCGGCAATGGCGATCCCGTTTGGCGTGTCCGAGGAAGGGCTGCCCGTGGGGATTCAACTGGTTGGGCGGCCGTACGAAGAAGAGCTGCTTCTCGATATCGCCGTCCGTCTGGAGAAAGCGCGCGGTCCGTTTCCCGGCCCGCCGGGTTATTAACCAAGGTTACTAACCATGTCCAAACAGATCGACCTGTTTGAGGCGTTCACCACCGCCGATGAGGGCAACGCGATTTTTTGCCATCAGGATTTCCTGCAGAAGGTCGAGGAAAACAAGAGCAATCAGGTGGGAAAGCGCGCCACGCTTCTGCTTGAGCGGCTAATCGTGGACGAACGCCGGCAATTCTATAAGAGCACCCAGGGGATAAATAAGGGATGGCGGCGCTCGCGCCTGGGCGGCAACCATGGAAGTCATTACTACGCTTGGTGGGCTCCGAAGGGAGCGCCGCCGCTACGCGATACATACGGCTTCGAATCTTCGCCGCCCGGCTCCGTGTTCCTTCGCGACATCCGTCATCACGACGACCATTCCGAGCTAACGCCGCAATCGCTCGCCGAGAACTATTTGCCGGTTTCGGTTGAGGATCTCCGCAATCAGGAATACGTTCCTTCGCCGTTAACGGCATCGCAAGCGAAGTTCGCTTCGGGGCGTCAAAAAATTCGCATAGTGAAAGGTTTTCCCGGTTCGGGAAAGACCACTGCTCTGTGGCACGCGGCGGACGCCAGCAGCACCGCATCCACTCTCTACGTAACCTATTCGCGCGACCTCGCCGCGCTTGCCAAGTCGCACTTCGAGCGGTTCTCCCCCGGTCACAAGCGCTTCCGCGTGCTGACTTTCGCGCGGCTGATTCGCGACGTGCTTGGGGCCGCTGACATCGAAGAGACGCCGGAGCGCGTTTCGCGGGAACGCTTTCTGAAGGAGCTTTCAGGCCTTTCGCCTCGAATTCTGGGTCCTTGGGTGGACGACCGCAATTCACTCTACGACGAAGTCTACGCGCATCTCATCGGGTCCGCGCTGCCGGTTGCGATCGGGCGCTTTCCGGCATGCGAACGTCCGCGAGTTCCCGATCGTATCTATCGCGAGCAACGCCGGCGGTTCATTGGCGGCGCGGCGGCGGACGCTCTGCTCGAAGTGGTGAACACGCTCGAGCGTCGTTATCCTCACAATTTTTACCAGCAGTTTTTCCCGGAACTGCGGCTAGCATGGGATGCCGTCGACGCGCTCCGGCAGGGAAAAAAGAATTACGCTTACGACTGCATCGCCGTCGATGAAGCGCAGGATTTGACGCCGCTCGAAGCGCTCGCCATTGTCGAGCTTGCCGTTGCCGCGCAACGCCAACTGAAAGGCCAGGCGACTCTGCTGGTGGCGGGCGATGAGGCGCAGACGGTGCGTCCGACGGACTTTGAATGGGGCTGGTTTCACGATCTGGCGCACCACCGGCTGACCAGCCCCCAGGAGTTTAAGCTCGGCGCGAATTTGCGCAGCCCACGGCGGATCGCGCAGCTTATCAATGCCGTCTGGGACCTCTATGCGAATGTCGCAAAGCAGGATCGCCCTAGCGGCGTGGGGACGGCGGAAATCGAAGAGGATGCGAGCGATCAACTGGTTTACTGCACCGCCGTGAAG
>JALYXS010000620.1 GCA_030946965.1 Acidobacteriota bacterium | reverse complement strand
GCTCGGGACCGCGCTACTTGGGCGCGACGGCGCTTGCCGTTCCCAACTTGACCTCGCCCGCTTCGGTTCACGAATCTTCGACGGCGCAAGCGAATGCGCCGTTGCCTGAGATTGTAAGCCGCGGCGCGGCACAGGGTGCTTTGTTTCCAAGTGTTCCAGCTTCACGGAATTTGTTGTTTCAGGTTTTCCGAAAGACTTCTCCCCGGGTACCGTATTCGGCCGCGACGGTGATGGAACCGGGTCCCCGCCGGTCGCCAACCGCGGCGGCCGCTTGGAAGGCCCCGAACGTCTCGCAGTCCACGCTCGATTTTCTTGCGCCCGCGCCTCCGGGACCGCGCAAGCTCAAGACCACGGTGGAGGCCGTGATCTATTGCAACGATCCTGTTGCCGCGCCCATGCATCGCCTGATGGCCTCGGCGCTCGATGCCAGCATGATTCTGATCGCGTTTGGAATTTTCTCCGCTATTTTCTATTTTGCCGCCGGGACTTTGGTTTGGGACGGCTTGACTATCGTGGTGTTCGGAGCGGCGTTCATCCTTATCGCGCTTTTTTACGGGCTGATCTGGGCCATGTCCGCCCGCGAGACGGCGGGGATGAATTGGACGCATCTGCGGCTGATCAATTTCGACGGCTTCGCCCCCGATCCTAAAAGCCGGGCATTGCGGATGGCCGGCGGGTGGCTGAGTTTCTGTTCGGGAACAATCGGATTGTGGTGGGCGCTGGTGGATGAAGAAAATCTGACGTGGCACGATCACATGTCGAAGACCTTCCCGACTTTTCGAGAATCGAACAGCAGTTTCGTTCAGCAGCGTTAAATTCAGCCGCGTTAAAGTGGGTATTTGTCCTTTGCGATTTACGAAGCGGAATCGCGCGGTATCTTAAGCCGCACGAGCGGGTTCATCGCCGAAGCCGGTTTCACGCACTCCCTCACGCCAGCGCGCAACTGCACGTTCGGATGCAGCTACTGCTATGTGCCCACCATGGGAATCTACGGCGGACTTAAGCCCGGCGATTGGAAACACTGGGGGCAGTTCACCACTTTTAAGTCGAACGCGGCCGGGCTGCTGGCCGACGCGCTGAGATCGGATCAGGCGATCTACTGTTCGCCGCTTGTCGATCCCTATCAGCCGGCCGAAGAGCAAGCGCCGCACATGCCGGCGATTCTCGCGGCGCTCCTAAGAACCCCGCCGGGCGTCCTGGCAATTCAAACCAGAGGCCCGCTTATCCTGCGCGACCTTCCGCAATTGTGCGAACTTTCCCGCCGCACCCGGCTGCGCGTCAGTTTCTCCATCACTACCGATCGCGACGACGTGCGCCGTATTTATGAGCCGCGCTGCGCGAGCATCGACCAGCGGTTTGAAACCATTGCAGCGTTGCGCGCCGCGGGAATCGACACCTTCGCCGCGCTCGCGCCATTGCTCCCCTGCGACCCGGAGCGTCTGATAGCGCGCGCGATTGCGGCGACCGGTCGCGACGTCATCGGCGATCCATTTCATGTCCGCGCGACGAAGCGGCGCGGCGCCACGACACGCGGCGCGGCCGAACGCATCAGCGCGAAACACGAGAATGACGGGTTCGAGAAATGGCACGATCCCGAGTTTCAAGCCGAAGTAGTCAATCGCATGCGCCGCGCGGCAGAAGGCGCCGGCCGCCGCTTCGAGATTGGCCCGCGCGGGTTCGCCCGGCTGGCGCAAGCGATCTCACCGGCTGCCCGCGGCGCAAAGGAGCTTCCGCAGCTGACAGCCGACGCCTAATCCGCGCCACAATCCAACACTGCTGCTTATGGCTTGCTGAAACCGTCTAAGCAGAAGCCGCCTAACGTTTTTCGGCCGCTCTTGCCTGCATCGCCTCGATTTGCGCGCGAACGCCTTTCCAACGCTCGCGGAACATGGTTAAGCGCTCCTGGCCACCAGGCGTCGCGTCAACCACTTTTTCCAGGTTGGCCATAAACTGCGGTCCAAAAGCCGCGCGCGCTTCGCTCAGGAACGGTTCAATTTTGGCGTAGACGCCCAGATACTCGCCATTGGTGTCGTTGAACAGGTCCAGACTGATCGCGCCATGGTTGACAAGCGCGGCAGCCATGTCCCAGTAGGACATAACCATTCGCAAATATCCGCTGTTTTGGCTAAACATGGCACTATTCATGTCAGCCATCGATTCCGGATTGAATTCCACGGTAAACCAGTTGCGCGCTTTACGCATCGTTTCGTCGCGGCGTAATTCATACAGCTTCAGGACGAGGGTGGCTTCTTCGTGTTTCGACATAGATGTTCGTTAGCGTAGCAGAACTCCTCACCGGCTTAACTTTGACTTCCAGATATTTCCGGTTCGTTCAATCTCGGAGAGGACGATCTTGTCACGGGCAACCGCCAGTCCGATTAAGCCCGTGTCGATTACTCGCAAAGACCGTCTCGCCTGATGGAAGTGAGCCACGGGGAACGGCTCGCCCGCGATTGCCTTACTCTTCGGATTCAGCCGCTGTGCCCAGACGCAGCGGAACGAATCCCGGCTGGATATGAAATAGAGCGTATTATCGTCGGGCGACCAGCGGATTAGATCGGCATTGGTTAGGCCCAGCGGCTTCCAATCCTCCGGCGCGGGCGGTTTGCCGCCCGACATCGGTGCTATCAAGACCCCAACTCCACTTTCTTGAATGGCGGCCCAATGTCCGTCGTGAGAGATATGGCTTTGCAAAACGCTGCGAGGCAACTGGGCGAAGGGAATGTCGGAGGGCGGATCGAGTGTAATCAGTCGAACGCTCACCGGCCGCGTGCGCCCGAAGACCAGAAGAGAGCGGTCGTCTGGGGCCCAGTCCCAAGCAAACAAGACGGCCCCGGCGACCCTGCGCGGCGGCCCCCCGGACGCGTCGATGACAAAGTTCCGCCATTCGCCTTCATCTCTTCGCACCGTGTAGGCGATCCGCGATCCGCCGGCGCTGATGACGGGGCGGAAGTTGTAATCCGGCGAAGAAGTCAGCCGCCGCGCGGTCCCGGCCGGCAGATCCATGGCCCAGATCTGCGACTTGTTCCCTTGCTCCGAAGAGTAGGTCAATCTAGACCCATCGACCGAGATCGAAGGGTAGGCTTCCCATGCGGCATCCTGCGTCAACCGCCGCGGCTCGCCCGCCGGGTGTCCTCGATCCGCATCGTACGGCAGGCTCCACAGATCCAGATCGCTGTCCTCGCTCGACAACACCATTGTTCCGTCGCGCGCGATAGACGGGTGGGCCGCGGAACCCGTGCCCGAGGTGAGTTGTTCCGCCCGGATCAGCTTCCAGGGATCGCGGGTCAACCGCCCTTTGAAAATATCCGTGCGTCCCTGAACCTGCCTTTGAGCGATTACGACGTCTCCGGGAACCCATGCCTGGAGGCTGACGTCAGTTGCCCTCGCGATCGATTGAATTGCCGGGTCGACCTCGACATGGATCGCCTGCCCGCCACCGCGCGGGATCACCCACAGTCCGCCCGTGGTCTTGTTGCCTCTTGAATCAATGCGCCGAGACACGCCCAGGAACAGGAT
>JALYXS010000584.1 GCA_030946965.1 Acidobacteriota bacterium | reverse complement strand
GGTAAGGCGGAAAACCGCTTCTCGCGATCTATAGGTAAATCGGTTCGAGCTTGTTCACGACGTAAGCTCCGCACCGCTCGTAACTGGCGCGGGGGTCTTGTCTGGCGATATCCAAATCCACGCATATCCAACCTTTGTAAGCAATGGATTTGAGCACCGAGTGGCAAGCGGGAAAATCGATCTCGCCATCGCCGAGATCGAAAATTTTCTGGCGGAAATCCTCGCCGCCGCCCCGCCGCGCGTCTTTGTAATCGAGAAGCATCAGCCGGCTTTTGTACTTATCGATTGTCTTCGCCGAGTCCATGCCTGCCAGATGCAGGTGAGCGGTATCGGGCGAGAAGAAGAACAGTTTGGGATCGGTCATGGCCATGCAGCGATCGAGTTCATTTGAATCCTGCACCATTTGTCCCAGGTGGTTGTGCAGGCCGGCCCGGAAGCCCATCTCGATCGCCGCCGCGCCGATTTCGTTGAAGCACTCGCACATGGCCTTGAAAGCCGCATCGTCCGGCTCAGCTAGACGGCGCGGCGAGAACACAACCAGATGGTTCGCGTCGAAGGTTTTCAGAAACGTCATCGCTTTCCGGGCATTCGCGACGACTTCGCCGCGCCGCGCCGGGTCCTGTGCCGGACCGTTGAACGAGATAGTTATGACGTGAAGACCGCGTTTATCCACCTCCTTCCGCAGGCCTTCGGCGGTCATATTGTAAGTGGTCAGGATTTGCGGAAACTGAGTTACCCGCACACCGATGAAGCCCGTGTCGCGCATAACATCGAGAATGTCCGTGAACGGCACCCTCGGAAAATAATTCCAAAGGTTCGAGCCAAGCGCCCAGCGAACGTTCTTGTTTGCCGGGAGGCGTCCGGCGGCATAGGCCAGCGTGGATGCGAAAGCAGCTAAGGCGGCGCGGCGCGTGGGCATTTACCTCTTATCGTATCCCGGCTCAGCGCGGGAATCTCATCGCGGTTCGCAGCGTGAAAAAGGCAGCGTAAAATGGGGCCTTCTTACGAATTCTCGCTCAGAGCCGGTTTTCGCGATCGCTCGCTATCGCTTACTGGCGAGCGCTTCCTGAAATACCTCGGCGAAAAACTCGCGCGACGATGGCGAGCATCCGATATGCAGCGTGTTGCTATTCGCCGCCTCCTCGACAAATCCGAGGTAGCCGTCCCACCCCAAATCGTCGAGTATAAAATCGAGGCACTCCCTCTCACCAGCGGGAAGACGCGAATAATCGATGTCGAATACTTGGCCCGTTCCGTGGTCGGGCAACTCGGTATGGATCGAGGCTTCCCGGGAAGCCAGCCTCTCCTGATACGCCACCGGGCGCACCAACGCGGTGACCACCAGCGGAACGAAGGTCTCGCCTTTCCGCTTCATAGCCTGATGCAAACGCCGCGTTTCGAACGCAATGTAAGTCAGCGTGCCGAGGGCCGAAGGCGACGCTTGCAGATAAGATTCGGTGTTGGCCGGGTCCCATTCGCCGATCCCGCCAGCCCCTTTGCGCAAGGTAAATCCGAAAAGCCGCGGATTGTCGAATGCCTTGGCGAGTTTCTTGCCCAGATCGAGGCGGATTTCGTCGCCGCTCCGGTAGCTCTCATCCTGCGGCTTCAGCCAGACGGAAAGGCGATGCGGCGCCCGTTGTTCAGGATTTTCTGCATTGCGATAGTCCGCAATCAATTTCTCGAATGCCTCGGGATCTTTGCGGTAGAGCGCGAGCAGTTGCTCGGCTCGCATCACGCGAAACCAGTAGGTGGGCGAGTAATCGCGCTCCATGTGACGCTTAAACGCCTCATATAGATCCGCATTGTAGGCCGGGCTGCAGGAAAAGAATATGCGAGGCACGGTGATGGGATGGTTCTTAACGCCCGTGGCCTCATGCGCAAGGGACAAGAATTCTCCCACGCAGCCCTCGCCGCAGTGGTAGGAAAACACCGCCAAGTCGCGGCCTCCGAACTTGCTTTCCATTTCGGAAAGATACCGGGCGGCGGCGGGAATCGCCCGTTCGGGAGAGAGACGGTCGTCGCGCACGCGCACGGTATATGCGGCTTTATGATGAATCGCCCGGTAAAACGGTTTGCCTCGCTTGGGATGGATAAGGGCGCGCTCCGTTGTGATCCGGTAGCGCGTAGCGTCGACGATCTGAAGCCCCATCCGCCGCGCGGTCGCGGATGAAATCTGCATAATGCCTTTTGGACCGGCGGGGCTTTCGGCGCGGGGATCGCCCCAGCTTTCCAGATACGAAATGGCCGAGATTGTCGATGCCGGAAATCCGCTCGTGCGCGCGGCACTCTCGAAGATCCGTTGCAGCTTGGGACTGTTGATTCGCTGCGCCCCGGCGAGCGCGTGCGGATCGCGCATGATCGTGAATGTTTGAGCTTCGATCATCAACTCCGCGCGCTTCGCGAGCACCGCGTCGGTCAACTGCTCGCGATCCACGCCAATTCCGGACAAGCGGTGGGCCGGCGCAAACGAATCGTCACGAAGCGAAGATTGTAAGGATCCAATGGCAAGCGGTAACACCGCCAGCCAGGCGATAGTGCGGTAGGAGCGGTAAAACATTTCCGGACAGTTATGTAACTGAGCTATGTAACCTCTATCATAGCTGGATAAAGCACTGGTAAGCGCGGAAGCCGGCGTTCCCCAATACTTCGCGCGCACGCTCTTCCGCCTCCGGCAGTACATAGAAGAACGCGCCCACGCGATCCGTCCGAAAAATCATTCCGCCGCGATACGTATCGGCTTCCACTCCGAAATCCACGCCCGATTCGGTCAACACGGATTCCAGGCGCAGGGAATCGTCCAGCCGCTTGGCAATGTAAATCAATCGAGGCTCGTTATTGTCGAAAAACGCCGCATCCCGCTTCATGCCGTCAAGCCGGTTGAGATTTCGCCGTTTCCTCCAACACCACCA
>JALYXS010000578.1 GCA_030946965.1 Acidobacteriota bacterium | reverse complement strand
CGTTATCCCGCAATCCGCATGGACGGCTTACCACGCCCGTTGACGTGGCGAAATGCATCGGCGCGCTATGGGGCGAGAATACATATTGGATGACTGGAAACACGATTCGCGTGGATGGCGGCGAGGGCTCGGTGGCATGATCTCACCCGCGCTTAGCCAGTTAGAGGCCACGCCCGAAATCTTGCGCGCTCTGCTTGACGGCATTACGGCCGAACAGGCGCAATGGAAGCCCGCGCCCGACCGCTTCTCTCTCGCCGAAGTGCTCGAGCATCTCTCGCACGCGGAAAGCCGCGCATTCCGGTCGCGTGTAGAAAAGATGGCCGATGAAGAGAACCCAATTATTGAGGAGTACGACCAGAACGCCTACGCGGCGTCTGGCCAGTATTCTGGCCGGGAGGCCGAAGATTCCTTCGACCATTGGGAAGAGCAGCGCGAGGACAATGTCGAGTATCTCCGAAGCCTGCCCGAGACCGCCGGCGCACGCACCGGCGCGCACCGGAATCTCGGTTCGATTACGCTTGGAGAACTAATGAACGAGTGGGCCTTTCACGATCTGGGCCACATCCGGCAAGTCGCCGAGTTAGTGCGGGCGATTGTGTTCTATCCCAACATGGGACCGTTCCGAGGGGAATATAAAATCAATCCGTAATGGCCCAGCGGATCGAATTACTGCTGCTGCCCCGATTGGGAGGGGATCTCCACCATCAGCACAGGCTTCGTCGTGGGACTTGGGGCGCCGAGTTCCTCTTCCACGCTAACGGCGATAGCCGCAGCGGAAATGTTGTTCATAGCAGCCATGTGAATCGCCGTGCCATCGGAGTCGGATTGAAATAGGCCCCCTGGAGAAGGCTCAGCGCCTTTTGCAATTAGCCAGAATTCGTACGTCTTGCCCAGAGGCAGCGGGGGAAGGTTTGAGGCCAGCAAAATCACCAATTGGTTCAGGCTTGTATACACTTTTCCGCGAGGCTGGTTCCGCGTGCGACGTCCAAATACTACCTGTTGGGCATCGGGATCGTTTAAAAGGGAGAGTGCCCGATCCACGTGCGCCAACTGCTTCTTGCGCTCATCCGCGTCGCGATGCATTCGCACCAGTCTTTCATCGATTTTCTTAAACTCGCCTTTTTGTTGCTGGGTTTGTTCGCGAATTTCGACGAAGCCACGTTTGAGCCTGTATAAATCGCTAGCGTGAGTTAGGGATTTCTCGCGCACATCTTCCAATTCGCGGCCCAGGCGTCCGACTTCACCGATACGCTCTATTTTCTCATCGTGAACCAACCCCATAGCCTTATCGAGAAGATTCAATTCCAGCATTCCACGCGCTTTGGATTCGCTTAACGATTGCTGAAGATCCGTACCCAACTGGCGCTGCCGGAGCCCCATCAACACTGTCGCAAAAAGTAAGATAGCGACCCCACACGCCAAAAGAGCTATGGCTAGCGAACGGTGCGTGCCGCCGGAGCGGGAATTTGGGGCGCCGATCGCGTCATTCCCGCGAGTAACTTGCCGACTAGGATCCGGGGTCTCGGGCTGCGATTCGGTAAGTTCCGACATGTGTTTATAGTCAACTATATAGGGGTAACTGATGATTGTCAATTACCCTTACTCGGACTGGGTGTTAATCCTACGAGAGAATCAGTTATGTCCTAAACGTCGGAGGAACTTACACATAAGATCTACGGTCGCGTGGAACGCTGGCGAGTCTTGACGTGGTACTGGATGCCGTTAGCAGTTCCAGGCGAACGACGTCCAACTTACGACTTCATCAGATCGTTGCAGGGGAAGTCGGAAGCTTTCCAATTTTTCGGATTGTTCTTCTGAATGCTAACAATCTTGCCTGAGAAAAGAGGGAAGGTGAAACTAACATCCTCGTTGTAAGTGAACGCGGCCTCTCGCAGAAAGTTGAGAGCAATGCATTCGCCGAGCTTTAGCGATTCGGCGAAATCCGACCGCCAATGAACGCCCGCGATGTTCCGCGCCATGCCAACACTAGCCGCGAGCTTGTTCAATTCCCCGTGGATACGGAGGTCATATTCAGGATGCTTGACAGCATTTCCAGAGGCATCGCGCTCGATCGGCGTAACCATTAAATCGCTGAATTTCATGTCTTTGAAAAGAGCTTTCAGGAGCGTTACGCAGGCGCCCGCGACGGTCGCGTGACCGGCGCCATACGCCGGGTGAGTGGGGGAGCCTTCGGGATAGGCCATCGGAAGCAGGTAGCTGTCGCCACCACTATAAAAGGTCTCGTTGTGGACTCTAACGAGTTCGAGTAGTTCGTCCATTTCCGACAGATCGAGACCATAGGCGGCCTGATTCGTCTTCTGAAAATGGATGCGCGCGGCGAAGACTTCCGGCCGCTGACGCCGATGCACAAACCACTTTTGATACCAAACCGCCTTCAGCGCACGGCTGGAAACCTCTGCCAGGACCACCTTGAAGTTTGGTTCCCCGAGCGTGCCGAAGCCAGTCTGGGTCTTGGATGAAGAGTACGGATTTCCGCTGGCTATGGCAGCTCCGAATCCGCCGCGCGCGACAGGTGTGATGAGCAGCAAGCAGGCGTTGAGATAACCCTGGAAGAGCTCATCGATGTGAACGTAGTGCGAAACTTCGCGGCCGCCGCGCATGTAAACCGGAGTGATGTGACCCGGCTTGTCCGCAACGAACCCCTCTTGGGCTTTCAGATAGTCGGCGGGATCCACCATATAGTCCTGGTTTGGGGGGAACCCGAACGCTACTTGCGCGGGTGTCTTCTGCGCCCCGTAAGGGATATCCCATAACATAAATTGCGAAAGGTAAGGCCCGGCATCGGCGCCAGGAAGGTCGCCGCGGAACAGCGTAGCCGTGGTGACCGCATTGCCCACCTTGGGACCTTTGAAGTCCGTGCCGAACGTGGTCAGATGCGCGGCCGCTTTCTGGGCGACGGCGTTGGCGGCGTAATCCGAGAACGGCACGTCGCGAAGCAGCGCCATCCAATAGTTCTCCGCGATTTCGCCCATAGTTTCGCGGCTTAGAAACGTGGGAGGCATCGGCAGCGCGTATTGCGTGCAGTCGGGGCCTTCCGTATCGAACGCCAAGCCGCACTGCGGATCGGTGAGCTTCTGCAGTTTTTTTGGGTCGAAGCCGCTGAAGCCTACCTGGATGGCTTCGAACTTCGCTTGACTTCCGGTATCGAGCGCGGTCAACAAGCTGTCAAACGACGATTGTTCGACGACGCCAAGTGAATCGTGCTTCAGACCTTTGCTGTAGACCTGGAAGAGTTCCGTGTCGCCGTTAGGATTTTGTTTGGTGACAGCCTGGTCTTCATAGAAATCGACGGCATCGACGCGGCGCTTCTGGGCTTCTTTACGCCGGTCTTCCGGTTGTTTTAGATGCTTTGTGAACATAGCGGGTCTCCGCTATGTAGTGC